>CAZRYA010000036.1:5918-11401 GCA_964604235.1 uncultured Tissierellaceae bacterium
TCTTTAAATAAAAAGCTTTATTAATCTATACCCTTTCTTATATCATATCATAAGTTTAATTTTAAATAATATAATACTTAAATCTCATTATGCTATAATAATAGGAAATACTAATAAGGAGTTGATAACTATGTCAAATGTTAGGCTAGACTCTTCTGCAAAAACAATTGGGAAAAATAGGCTGGGAAATGGGGTTTATCTGGCACAAGGTAGTGTCTTAAGATCCAATGATAATTCCTTGACTATTGGCAATAACACATGGATTTTGGAAAACTCGGTCTTAATTGGAAATAAATCTAATCCTTTAAAAGTTGGACAAAAAACTGTATTTGGTCATAAATGTATTGCCATAGGCAGTGAAATTGGTGACTTATGTGAAATTGGAAATGGGGTTATCATCTTGGCTGGATCTAAAATAGGCGATATGTGTATATTTGGTGAAGCTTGTCTTGTTCCTGAAGGAATGGTTATTCCTAAAGAATCTGTAGTTGTTGGTAGGCCAGCCAGAATAATAAGAAGCTTAACAGAGGATGATAAGGCTATGATTACAAAAATGAGGTCTAATGACATAAGTTTATCTGGCTATATTGAAAATTTAATTGAAGAAGAGGAAGGTGAGTTTATGGGTAAAATATATGATTTTAATGGAAAATATCCTCAAATTGCTAATTCAGCCTACTTATACGAAAGTGCAGAAGTTACAGGTGATGTAATAATTGGAGAAAATACTCTTATAGGAGCAGGAGTTAAAATAATTGGAAATTCCCATGGTCCTGTTAGGATAGGTAATAATGTACAAATACTTGAAAACTCTGTACTTCATTTATTACCTGACAATGAACTAATAATCCATGACAATGTAACAATAGGTCCTGGATCTATAATTCACGGGACAAGTATTGGAGAAAATTCTGTTATAGAAGCTGGTTCCATAATTTGCGACTATAGTAGGCTTGGGAAAAATACCTTAGTAAAGGCTGGATCTTTGGTGAAACAAAGGAGCGAATTTCCTGATAATGTGGTATTGGAAGGTTTTCACGCTAAGGAAGTGGAAAAGCTTACTGACCTGTTGACCCGACCAAAATGGGCCATTGAACATAGGTAAACTTACAAAAGAAGCTAGATTTTAATAGGGTAAAAATCTAGCTTCTTTTGTATATCCTATATGCTACTATTGGCCCCACTCCCTTTTATTTACAAGATCTAAATCATAGTAAATAGCTCCGTGGTCTCTAAATATTTTTACCCTAGTCATTTCAATTGCTAAAATCACACAGTTTTCACTGTCTTCATTATTGGCAGCATCATACCATTCTACAAAGACTTCCCTAAGTCTCTTCCTTATTTCAACATTTTTAGGATCTAGGACCCAACCTAAATTTCGTCCAATAGCATTTCCTGAAATCCCTTCAAAACATACAGAAAATGCCACATCTTCATTTTCTGCTATCTGGTCCATCTTATTAGATTTGGCCCAGGTTACAACATAAAATACTCCCTTTTCATAATAGGCATCCACATCCCTAACATAAGGATATAGTTTCCACCCTTACCTCCTCCACCTCCTAGGGTAGCTAGAGAAATAATATTGTCCTTACCATTTCCACAACTCTCTTCTATTAAATTCATTCCCTCTTGGTATCTATCCATTTCATCCTCCTAGTACTATTTTATCTTTTTTCATATTTTAACACATACTTAAGGCTAAAACCACTTATTTTTCAGAAAATTCATTATATTTTCCAATGTAAAAAAGGTAAGACTTAAGTCTTACCTTTTTTACCTGTATCTAAATTGTATTTATAGGCTATCTCACTGGGATTATCATAATAATTCTCAACCTTATCAAATATTTCATAACCATAATCTTCAAATATTTTCTGCATCTTAAGATTTGACTTTCTAGTTTCTCCCCTGAAAATAGTCATACCTTCTGCCTGCATCTTATCAAGGGCATAGTTCATAAGTTTATGGGGATAGCCCTGCCTTCTATAATCAGGATGGGTTCCGATACTTATTATTTTAACATAGTCATCTTGGCCCTGCCAATTGTAAAAAGCTATACTTGCCTTTATGTCTTCCTCAGATTTTATGGCGTATACAAAACTTCGACTGTCATTAAAAAGATCATACCAAACCTGTTAGTCTATAATATCTCCTGGAAAACATACCACTAAGGCTTTAAAAAAGTCATCCAAGTCTTCTAAGGTCAATCTAACTATTTGTCCTATAAAACTCCCCCCTAAGCTAGGTTTAAATAAACGGTTAATATATTACCTAGATTCTTTAATATTAGCTATTTCCTCTATTAAATTAAAACTACAATAAAAAATCCTAAATATAATAGCCACAAAAAAAGAAAAAATCATTGCCATATCATCTGATCTAAATAATAAAGCAAAAGTATAATTTCCTAAAAATATACTTACAATAAATACGACCAATGTATGTAGGCCTGACTTAGCAAGTATTTTAAAGAACCTATTATTATAATTTAGTATTTCCCTATCCTTGTCATTCATATCCTCATTCTCCCATAGATTTTAAATAGTCTAACTTAAGCTATTTTTTTACTATAAATCAATCTCCAATAGTATAGGTGTATGGTCTTGCCTTGGACCTGAATCAAGCATTTCAGATTTTACCACCCTATCTGCCAACCTGTCACTTACTAACCAATAGTCAATCCTCCAGCCTGAATTGTTTATTTTACTGGTCTTGACCCTTTGAGCCCACCAAGTATACATACCCTCAACATCTCCATGTAAGTGCCTAAAGGTATCTGTAAAGCCTTTATTTAAAAGATTTGTAAAACCTTGGCGTTCTTCATCTGTAAAACCTGCGGAATTTCGATTACCAGCTGGGTTGGCCAAGTCTATTTCACTATGGGCCACATTGAAGTCTCCTGTTGCAATGACAAACTTTTTCTTATCTAATTCTGCCAAATAATCTGCATACTTTATATCCCATATCTGGCGTTGCTCCAGACGATTTAACCCATCACCAGCATTAGGTGTATAAACCTGACTAATATAAAAATCTTCAAATTCTAAAGTTATTATTCTACCCTCTGCATCCATAGTACTTGGTGCCTCTAGTTTTGGAAAGCTAACTAATGGATCTAGGTGGTTTTTATACAAGAACATGGTACCTGCATATCCCTTACGAGCAGGTTCTCCTGAGCTAATCCAAGCTATTTCATAGTCTGGGAACATCTCTTCTAAAATTCCCAGGTGCTTTTTACTTGGTCCATTGGTTGGTAACTTTGTCTCCTGTAGGGCTATTATATCTGGATTATGGTCTATAATTGTCTTTAAAACATCTCTGGATAAAATAGCACGGGCTGAATCTGATGTTAGTGCTGCATTTAGTGAATCAATATTCCATGAAATAAATTTCATTATTTTCCTCCTTTTAGCTTATAAAAATTATACGAATTTAAAGTCTAAAACCCATAATATAAATAAAATAAGGTCCTAGTGAAAAAAATTGTATCAATAAACTGACTAAAGTGCAAGTCAATCCTAATTTTTATAGCTATAGGTCAAAATAAATACAGTCCCCCTAACTAGAATGGTACTTGGCCAATAAGAGTTCCAGTATCTGAACTGCATTTGTACTGGCCCCCTTCCTAGTATTATCTGCCACACACCATAAATTTATTCCATTTTTTATACTTAAGTCCCTTCTTAGCCTACCTACATGGACTTTGTCTCCTCCTGCTACTTCCAAAGGTGTTAGATAAATATTCTTACTTATATCATCCTTTAATAGCAAACCATCTATGTCACTTTCCCTATAAGCCTTAAAGACATCTTCCATCTTAAATTCTTCCTTAGTTTCAAGATTTATACTTATGGCATGCCCATACCTAACTGGAACTCTAACACAGCTGGCACTTATATCTATACCTTCTGAGAATATTTTATTTGTTTCCTCTATCATTTTCATCTCTTCTTTTGTATAGCCATTGTCTAAAAAATCATCTATTTGTGGAATCAAGTTATAGCCTATCCTATGTTGGTAAAAATCTGCCTCTTCCCCTCTTAGGGTTTTTTCAAGGTCTTCCAAACCAGCCAAGCCTGATCCAGAAACAGATTGATAAGTATTATATATTATTCTAGTCAGACCATATTTTTTGAGTATTGGATATACGGCTATGGCCGATTGGATGGTAGAACAATTTTCATTTAAGATACTATATACGCCTGAAGCCACTGTTGCCAACCTAAAAGCCCAATATTTATCTCCAATGTCCCTACCTCCTTATTATAGTTCCAATCTTATTTGGATTATTCGTATTACTTATATTTATAGGTATATCCTCCATTACAGGCCTAATTGCATCAATATGGTAAACTTGGTCTTCCCTTAAACTTATAGCTATAAAATCTTCATAGGACAAGTTGTCTATAAGTTTAGCATCTTCATAATTCCTAGGATTTTCATCCATTAAACCATCTACATCTGTCCAGTTTTCATATACATCTGCCTTTAAGGCAGAGGCTATTATTGAACCTGTTATATCAGACCCTCCTCTCTCAAAAGTCTTAATATTACCCTCATGGTCTCTACCATAAAATCCTGGTAGGACAATCCTATCTTCCTGACCTGTTTTTTCCTTTATATCCCTATAGGTCTCATCTTTATTTATAAATCCTAGCTCATTAAAACTTATAAGGTCTTTGTCATCTATAAACTTAAAGCCTAAAAAACTTGCCATTATAAGTCCTGAAATATATTCTCCTCTAGACACTATAAATTCATAATCTTCAGTCTTTTTATCTTTATTATTTCTTCATCTATTTTACTTATTATATCCTACCTAAATTTAAATCCCTTATTATCTTGTAAAATCTAAGCCTTACCACTTCTAGTAGTTTATCTTTCTCAGCCAAGTCCTCACATTTACAATAGCCTATAAGTAGGTCTGTTATCTTTAAGTCCCCTGAAAACCTCTTACCTGGGGCTGAAATTACTAGTAGGCTTCTGGAAGACTCACTCTTTATTATATCCCTAACCTTGATGAATTGACCACTATCGCTTAGGGAACTGCCTCCAAATTTAGCTACCTTTTTTTGTCTTATCTTTCCCATATCATAAGGTGTCTCTTGGTAGACACAATGGTTTATCCAATTGGAAAATAGAAGATTTTCATGGGCCCTCCACCTAACCCTTATGCCTTGACTTTGATCATCATTCTTAAAATAATTATTAGGTTTAGTAACTTCGACTCCCTTGGCTAAATCCCTAGTGTACTCCTTATAAAGACTATCATCATCATATTCACTATGACCAGAGATAAAAACAAACCTATTGTCTTTACTACTTATAATACCAGGCCCTATGTCCTCTCTACTAGCTACTATTATCAGGTCTTCATGGTCTTTCAAGTCTTCTTCCTTAATTAGAGAATACCTAGATTGGGGACTGTAAAATAGATCGTCATAGCCCTTGACCAAAGGTGAATTATTCCTTAAATC
>CAZRYA010000037.1:0-300 GCA_964604235.1 uncultured Tissierellaceae bacterium
TGGAGAGAGTTTAAATAAAATCGGAGCAGGTCTAGATGATATTTCCCATATTTCTCAATTAGCTCTTAAGAATATAGACTTAGAACTTAGAAAAATAGCATTCTTACTCTTATCTATTTTTCTAAGTTCTAAGTCTATATTCTTAAGAGCTAATTGAGAAATCTGGGAAATATCATCTAGACCTGCTCCGATTTTATTTAAACTCTCTCCATTGTTCAGAATCATGTCAATAATTGAATCCATATGATTCATTAGCTCTTCCAAGTTATCTATTAAGGCTATTACTAAGTCGTGCCTATC
>CAZRYA010000037.1:310-3042 GCA_964604235.1 uncultured Tissierellaceae bacterium
GTGACACAACCAACCAAAGTATTGTTTTCATATATAGGTTCACCTATAGCTATATAGGGAAACCCAAATACATGACTTCCAACCTTCCTAACCACCCTCTCCCCTTTTCTTATACACTCAAAGGCAACAGAACCATCTATGTGTTCATCTCCTAACTTTATATTGTGGTTTTGTTTACTGCTAGGTACATAAAGTAAACACCTATCTAGGTCGCATATAGAGACTGTGAAATCTCCATATGTCAGCTTATTTATATAGGGAGCAACGTCTTTAAAACTATTTAATATATCACTCATATAATCACCTACACTTTCATCCTATATTAATGCAAAATATATGCCATAAAGATTTTATAAAAAATCCTTATGGCATCTGTTTAAGAAATATTCTTTGTATAAATATTCTAATTTTTTTGACTTTTGTCTGTAGTTTTTTACTACATGTCCATTATATGGACACCTTTGTTACTCTTCACCTATTCCATATTTTTCAATTTTTTCATATAAACTGGACCTACTTATATCTAATAGTTTAGAAGTTTTTAATTTATTCCCCTTAGTATATTGCAAAGACTTTAATATAACCTCCCTCTCTGTATCTTCTATAATTTCTTTAAGAGGCCTGGCTGGACCTTGGAAGGCTATCTCTTTACTTTGCCTTATATAGATTGGAAGGTGGACTGGCAAAATAATGTCTCCATCAGTTAAGTTCATAGCCCTTTCTAAAACATTTTCCAGTTCCCTTACATTCCCTGGCCAATTATGACTAACTAAATAACCCATAGCCTCATCTGATACACTGACAACATATCTACCCAGTTGAATGGATAATTTGTTTATCAATATTTCACTTAGAGCTGGTATATCAGACTTCCTTTCTCTTAGAGAAGGGACTTCTAAAGTCATTACATTTAATCTATAGTACAGGTCTTCTCTAAATTTTCCTTCTTTTATTAGGCTTTTTAAATCTTTATTAGTCGCAGCAATAACCCTAGCATCAGTTTTAATTACTGTATTTCCTCCAACTCTTTCAAATTCTTTCTCCTGTAAAACCCTCAATAGTTTAGCCTGCATTTTAAGGGGCATATCCCCTATTTCATCTAGAAAAATACTACCACCATCTGCCAATTGGAATTTACCTATTTTTCCACCTTTTTTGGCCCCAGTAAATGCTCCTTCTTCATACCCAAATAACTCTGATTCTAAAAGTTCCGATGGAATACCAGCACTATTTATTTTAACAAATGGCCCAAATGATCTAGAACTTCCATTATGGATGGCATGGGCAAATAGCTCTTTTCCTGTACCTGATTCACCTAATATTAGAACATTGGAAATAGAAGTAGATGCCCTCTCTCCTATAAATTTTGCTTGGGACATTTTATCACTATTTCCTATTATTGTATCCCATGAATACTTAGCTCCATGCATTTCTTTAAGTTGTCTTTTATACATATTAACTTCTGTTTCTAAAAGTTTATTTTTACTAATTATATCTCTAAACTGTTCTAAATCTTCAAATAAGAGCATCCCAACTGCATACTTTAAATCTTTATTCTCATCTAGAACAGGTATCCTATGTACTATAGCAGTATGCCCATTTTCAAATGTGTGTTTCCAAGCAATTTCGGCTTCCTTGGCCTTTAAGACATAGGGAAACCTAGAGTGTTTATCTACATCTAAAACATACTTCCCTAGTATATCTTCTTTATTGAAGCCCAAAAAATCTGCAAACACTTGATTTATCATTCTTATTACTCCATCTTTATCTAGCAGTATTATAGGAACTGGTAGAGGATCAAAAATCTTGTCCATCATAGTTACTAAGTATTCAGTCAGTATTGTATCTTGGTCCAACTGAAATTGCTCTATTTTGTCTATTATTTCTTCACTACTTATATCTATCTTTCCATTTTTTATTCTAGTATACATAGTAGCTCCTCCTTAATCACATTCTAACATAGAAAAAGGTAAACTTCGATAAAAAAAGCTACTAGTAAACTAGTAGCTTTTTACTATTTAAAACTATAATACCACTCCACCTGTAACTTCTAAGACAGCCCCTGTAATAAATTTAGCTTCATCAGATGCCAAAAATGCATAAGCATTTGCTATATCTTCAGGCTCTCCTAATTTTCCAAGAGGAGCCTTACCTTCCATCATACTTATTACTTTCTCTGGCATTTTCATTACCATTGGTGTAGAAATAAAACCTGGTGCAACTGCATTGGAACGAACTCCCTTTCTTCCGAGTTCTTTTGCCCATGACTTAGTCATTCCAATTACACCCCACTTAGTAGCAGCATAATTAGTTTGACCAAAGTTTCCATATAAACCTACTACTGAAGAAGCATTTAATATAACCCCACTGCCTTGGTCTACCATTATCTTAGCTGCTGCTTGGCCACAATTATAAACGCCCTTTAAATTTACATCAATAACCTTATCCCACTGTTCTTCAGTCATCTTAGCCAGTGTCGCATCCATAGTAATTCCTGCATTATTAACTATTACATCTAATCTACCAAATTCTTTTATAGTATCTTCAATCATCTTATCTACACTTGATCTATTGGTTACATCTACTGTCAGTCCTATTGCTTTACCCCCATTAGACTCTATATGATTTACAACTAAATCAACATCTTCTTGCCTTAAGTCTGCAACTACAACCTTAGCACCTTCACTTGCAAATTTTTTAGCTGTAGCTTCTCCTATGCCTCTTGCTCCTCC
>CAZRYA010000037.1:3052-7043 GCA_964604235.1 uncultured Tissierellaceae bacterium
TAATACTTACTTTGTCTAATAATCTCATTATACTTCCTCCTTAATATTTTAATTATCTATACAACTAATACAAAGCAAGAACTATGCCAACAATAATACTCCAATAGTTTAAAACTACATTTAAATAAAAGTATGGTGGATAAGCCTATCCCACCATACTTTTATCTTAATCCTTATATACACCTACTGATCTAGTTACATCAAGTACAAAGATTATTCCCGTTCCAGGTTCTTCTATATGAAGTTCTTCCTTTATTACATCTACAATCTTTTCAGTTTCTTCTTCTTTTGAAAGAATCAAAATTACATCCTTTTCTGGCTCTATTTCAATGTTAAATAGTCTAGCATTTTCACTGGTTCCCGATCCTCTACCATGGATAATAGTCCCTCCCCTAAATCCAGCCTTCCTTCCAGCTTCAATAACATCTTCAGACTTATTCTTATCAACTATAATGAAAATTGCCTCCATTTTCATATCTTCTTTCTCCCCTCTTTCTACATTTTCAATTTTTTTCAACCTATTAATCCCCAAAACATATTTTAAAGGCATGGAAAATGCTATACCTTGATTCTCTCTTTCAAGTGAAAAATTCTTTGTCATATTTTCATATAGCCTATCCTCATAGTGGCCATCTATTAAGGTCATACAAACTTCCTTCCTGCTTTCTTCAAAACCTAAAAAGTTTAAAAGCTTGTCTTCTATTGTCCCATATCCATAAAATGTAGTTCCTCCACTGGCACCTGACTCTTTATAAGTCTTTATTACGCGATTGCCAAGCCCATCTTCTACAATTGATGTTATCAGTATTAATTCTTTCTCAAAAATATCCACTTATCTTCCCTCCTTAAGTTTAAATACATAGCCTAAAAGTTGAATAGCTACAACTGGCGTCATGGCTACCATTGCTATTACACCAAAACCATCTACCATTAAATCTGCCGTGGGAATTGCATGGGCAGCTCCTTGGGCAAAGGCTAGGATAAATGTTGCTGTCATAGGACCTGAAGCAACTCCACCTGAATCATAGGCTATTCCTACAAAAATAGGTGGAACCTTATAGGATAAAAATAGTCCTAGTCCAAAACCTGGCAATAAGAAATGCCACAACTTAAGTCCTGGTATCATAATCCTAAGCATAGACATCATTACTGCAAAAGCAATACCTAATGATAGGGTCATTAAAATCAATTTCTTTTTTATATGGCCTGATGTAACTTCTTCAACTTGTTCAGTTAAAACATAAACAGCTGGCTCTGCCAATACTACTACCATCCCAAGCAAAAATCCTATTAGGGGTAGGAATATTTTATTATCAAGTATAGCCACTCCTTCTCCCATAACCCTACCTACATCCATAAAGCCTGCATTGACTCCTACTAAAAATAGGGTTAGGCCTAAATAGGTATAGAGTATCCCCTTTAATATACTATTTCTCTGTTTTTTCCTAAGATGAAATTTCTTCTTGTCAAATACTAAGAATAAGACAAGTAATGGAAATATCGTAAACATTGATTCTTTTAAAAGCTGGGGAAAGATCTTTAAATAAGGAGATATTATCCCAACTCCTGTAGTTGCAATTTCTATTTCCCCAGTTATGTTTCTAGTACCTGAAAGTATACTCATAAGCATTACTGCAAAAATAGGACCTACTGATGCCAAACCAACCATTCCAAAACTATCCTCTTCTGCTGTCTTTCCACCCTTAAGCTTGGATACGCCATAGCCTAGGGCTAGGATAAATGGAGTTGTCATTGCACCTGTTGTTGCACCTGATGCGTCTACTGATATGGCTAAAAATTCTTCTGACACGATTAGCCCTAAGATAAGAACAAATAAATAAGCTAGTGTAAAAACTTTGTTTAAGGGCTTTCCATATAGGATTCTAAGAAGGCCTATGGCAACCATTATTCCTACACCTGCCGAAACTACTAGTAATATTGCCATACTAGATATAAGTCCCTGGGAAGCCTGACTAATTTCATTGGCAAGTATTTGTAGGTCAGGTTCAGCTATAGTTATTAAAAACCCTAGTACAAATCCTAAAATGGCCACCACCTTGGAACTATTACTCTTGGCTATAGATTCCCCCATCAAATTTCCAATTGGAGAAATTCCCAAGTCTGCACCTAGTAAAAATATACTCAAACCTAAAACTACAAATACAGTCCCTATTAAAAACCTAAATAACAAGGTGGATTCTATTGGAACTAGGGTTAAATTTAAAATCACCACTAAAATAGTTATTGGTAGTACTGATAGTAACACTTCTTTAAACTTATTTCTTAACATGTTCAAAAACATCATCCTCTCTAATTACAAAACTTCTATTTAACTATCCACTAATTTCATCAATTCATCTTCTTTCTCTATTTCTCCTATATAAGGGTATGATTTTTTTATCTTATTATACTTCTTTAACTGGTCTTTTGCTTTTTCTATATCTCCCTCAAGCTTGGAGTAATAACCATAATAGGTCCTAATTGTAGATGGATAATTCTTAGTAAGTTTAAGATAGTTTTTTAAGTTTTCATCCATTAAATCATCTATCTCCGACTTACTTACACCGTCTAATATCTTCCAAAATACTTCATCAGACCTTATGGTACTTTGATGAATATCTACTAATTCGCCACTTTCTAATAATTCCTTTAAAGCTTCTCTCCCTTCTTCCAGCCTTCCCATATCTATTAGCCTCTCATACCTAATTATATCTAAACTTGTATTAAGAGGATTTGAATCTAGGTCCTGCCTTTCTATAAATAGCTGGTCATCCATGTCCTTTAATCTAATTCCGTCTACCATATGCTTATTTATCCTAAGTTGTAAATATAAACTCTTCCTAGATTCAAGATCACTTCTTAGGTCCTTAATATTATGACCATCGTTTGACATACCATTTATTTTTATAGGTATTAAATTCATGAGGGCTGAAATCAAACCAAATACTATCATAAAAAAAGAAAATAGCTTCAATAACCAATTATTAGTTAACCATATAATTATAAGCATAGGAATTATAGAAAAAAGATTAAATAGACCTCCACCAAGATTATATAATATGTAATTATATTCATAAAAATCTGTATCCTCTTTTAAATTAAGTAGACATTGGCCCCCTGTTCCTGGTATATTAAAACGCTTAAATTCATAACTACCATTGGTTTTAACCAACATCAAAGAACCTATCCTAAAAGAAACAAATTCATAGCCTGTCAAAAGTCCACAAACCAAATGACCTAATTCGTGAATTATAATCTGGAAGTATATAGCTATTAGGCATATTAGCCCTCCCAATAAATAATCTGATAAATTTAACATTCTTCCTAAATATTTTTCTGAAATTCCTGCTCCCTTGTAGGCTAAAAGTCCACCTAAAATCATAGGCCCTATACTATATAATCCACTTTTTATCTTTTTCATAATTACCTCCTTTGGTTCATTATATAATAATAAAAAAGAGATTTAAACACTTTAGTCTAAATCTCTTTTTTTAATATAGTCAGTTACTTCAGGCATGAGTTCACTACTCATAACCCTTAGAACTTCTTCTACTTTTTTTATATCTTCTTCTGGAAACCTATCTGATAGTCTTCCAAGTACAGTAGCGATATATTCATTTTTTACATTGTAATAATTGAAAAATTTATCTGTAACTTCTAAATAGTATTCCCTCTTATCTTCTTTTGATTGTATCTTCTTTATATATCCCTTTTTAACTAAGCTAGATACCCTATAGGCTCCATTAGGTTGAGATATTTGCAGGAAGTCTGTTAACTCTCCTATTGTGGGCTTACCCAAAGCATGGACTACCTCTACACAAAATGCTTCTGCAGTACTAAGACTTGCTTCTCTTTCTTCGAAGCCATTGAAAATATTTTTATAAAAGTTTATCTTAAACTTCTCATAGACTTCATTAAATAAATCCTCTAACACCATCTCACCTCACCATAATAATACTAGTTCTATTTTATACTATCTCAGAACCTATGG
>CAZRYA010000037.1:7053-11398 GCA_964604235.1 uncultured Tissierellaceae bacterium
CATTTTCTAAATACTTATACTTATGACTGTTTACGGCCTCTTGAAAATCTTCATAATACCATTATCTTTTTCCCCCTTTAATCACATGTCAAAGTTTTAACTATAAGATTTTAGCTTTTTCTGATAATATCTTCATTTTTATTCCAATATATTCGAAACATTTATATGAAACATTCTATTTATTTCTTAGGTCTTTAGTTTAAGTTTCTATTAGAAATTAAAGAGACCAATCCCCATTGGATTTTATTGTGATATAATAATATAAATTTATATAGAATGAGGTTATCTTATGAAAATACTTTTATCATTTTTAATTTATTTTCTATTAGGAGAAAGGTCCTACTCTGAACCAGTGTCCTTATATACTTTGGAAATAAATAAACTTAAATCATCAATAGAAGAATTGCAAGTTGAGAAGTCTAGACTGGCAGATTTTCATAGGGCATTTTTAGTGGAAAACCCACCTAAAATAATCCCTAATATTCCTATGCCTGAAAAAGACCAAGTATATCTTTTCAATAAAACTTTAGAACACAAGCTTAACTACAAAAAGACCTTAGCCATCTTAAAGCACGAAAGCCAATTTGACCATAAAGCCATTAGCCACACTAAAGACTATGGTTATATGCAAATCAACCACATCCACCATGAAAATATGTCTGAAAAACTCAATACAAAATTAGACCCCCTAGATCCACAGATTAATATTGACTGGGGCACCCATATCCTTGGAAATCTATATGATAAATATAAATCCAAGGCCTATTTAGGTACAAAATTAGATAGGGCTGTTTGGAGTGCCTATAATCGTGGAGAATATGGCTATGAAAAAAAGGGAGAGGTGCCAAGATATATAAATAGGACCCTGAAGGAATTAAGGTGGATTCAAGAAGAAATGAGGAAGATTGATGAAAACTAAGCATATTATTATAATGAGCCTTGTCCTATGTATCCTTTCTCTCCTCCTTACAATTAAGATTCTCGACCTAAAAAGTCAGGAGAATTATAGAAAAAATATCTTAGCTGTAGATATGGATGAATATTCGACCTTATATGAAAACACCTTAAATTTAATTGATTTATTAGTAAGCATTTCAGATGACATAATCTATTTAAATTATGAGGCCTACGAAGAAATTAACGATTTCAAATATACTGACATGGATATGGAATATGTAGTTGATAAGTTTTCTACTAGTGAATTCTATCCTAAAATACAAAAAAGCCTAGATGTCTTAGAAGAAAATATAATGGTTTTAAACCATGCTATGACTCTTATAGACAACCCTAAGGCTTCTAATCAACTTATAAAAAATATTAAAGAACTTAAATTCCTAGCCAGTAAACTATATGAAATGGCAGCTAGACCTAAAGGCTCTTCAGTCCAATATGTAGATGACTACTACACATTTAAGACCAAATATATAAATAAAAAATCTGAAATAGATAATTCATTAATTAAAAAAGGAGAAAACTAAGTTTCCTCCTTTTTACACAGTGTCCCTAACAGGGTATATTATTTTTTATTAAATTTTACCTACTAAATCAATTCCTGGTGTTAACGTATTGTCACCTGGCTCCCAGTTTGCTGGGCAAACTTGGTCTCCATGTTTGTTTACATATTGGGCTGCCTTAACTTTTCTTAACAGTTCCTTAGCATTTCTTCCAATTCCTGGTGAATGGATTTCATATGCTACAATTTCTCCAGCTGGGTTAACTATAAAAGAACCCCTAAGAGCTTGTCCTTCTCCTTCTATTAAAACTCCAAACATTTCTGATAGTACAAATGCCCTATCAGCTATCATTGGATAGTCTACTTTAGAAATAGCATCTGATGCGTCTTTCCAAGCCTTATGTGTAAACTCACTATCTGTTGATACAGAATATATTTCAGTATCAATTGCCTTAAACTCTTCATACAGGTTAGCCAAATCTTCTAACTCTGTAGGACAAACAAATGTAAAATCTCCTGGATAAAAGAAGAATACGCTCCATTTTCCTTCTATGTCTTTGTTTGTAACATCTACAAAAGAATCATTATGATAACATGGAACCTTAAATTCATCTAATTTTTTACCTATTAAATTACTCATCAGTCTTTCACCTCATAGTATATTTTTTCCCTTTTGGGTCTCTTCTCATATTATTATATACCATATAAGTATACATTTCAACCATTATAATATTATTATTATTAATTTTATATAATTATAATATATTTATAATGATTACAATATACTTTTCAACATTTTAGCCTTATCTTGAGGAATATTTCCTTTTAAAAACCTTTCCAGCAAGTAGGGGTCTCCCAGTCCATTTTTTCTAAAGTAGTCCTCTATAGACTTAAACCTTTTCTCTCTCCCCATTAGTAAATATAGGCCACACCAATCCTCTAGTGATGAAAAAGGAATGTGAACTTCGTCAATTTCATCTAAGAAGGATATACTCCTCTTATCAAAAATGTATTCAAAACTACCTTCATCATGATTTATTATGAAATTGGATATTATGTCGACAGAAATTCCATCAACTTCATACTGATAAAAATGCCTAGTTGCAAAGGATTTATCTTCAGCTTGGTTTTTCCTACTTCCTATCTTATCCATGGCTCGAACTATTCCATCTATGTCCCCTTCTCTAACCAAAATATCTATATCATTAGGACTATCCTCCAAGTAAAATTTACTCAGTAAAACAGACCCTCCTATGGCCCATAGGCCACCTTGTTCATTTAAAGCTTGTCCTATCTTTCTTATTGTAGCTTCCATCCTATCCCTCCTAATAATCTATATTATACTATGTAAAACAAAAAAACCCTATTTAAAATAGGGATTTCTACTTTATTTAATTATAAGCTGGTTTCCAATTATAAAAATATTTTCTTCTCCTAATTGGTCTGTAAAAAGTGATATAGGTACAAAGATTTTAGACCCCTTCATTTGGGTTTGTCCTTCTAATTGGCCCTTCTCTATCCCATTATAAGTATAGGAGCTTTCATTAAGTCTAAGGCTTATAAACTTATCTTGTTTTCTTAGGTCTATTGGCTGTCCTTCCCCTGACCATATAACTTGGTAGCCCAAACCTTCTCCTGCCTCCCTAAGTCCTACTAGGCTTATGCCATCTTCCTGGATAAGATTTAACTTCAGCAAATTAGACTGGTGATTTTTGGGTCCATTTAATAAAAAAACCTTAAAAGCTTTTGCCTTGTTTGGAAGGCTAAGAACTAGGTCCCCATAAAGGACTCCTAAATATTGGTCCTTGTATATATCCTTATATGGATCCTTTAAAATTAACTGTAGGTCCCTATTAGGACTTAAGAGCTCTTGGTCAAAAAAGTCTACCTTAAAAGATAGATCTCCATTCTCTATTAAGAGTAGCTCTGGCTTTATTTCCATAGGGTAAATTATTTCAAAGGCCCTATCATTAGGATAAATACCAGTAAGCTTTGCCCCTTCTTTTAGGTGGATCCATTTGTTTTCCTCTGTCAAAGTCATGTCATCCAAACTGGTTTTTTCATCTACTATAAAACTAAAATCTCCATCTGTTCCCTCTACTAAAAGACTTATGTCTTCTCCCTTTGTGCTAATTGACTTTAGCCTAGCACTTTTTTCTAAATAAGCAAAGTCACCAGATTGACCTTCTTTGTTTAATCTTACAAGTAACTTAGGCTTAACTTGACTTGGCAAGGACTTAGTCCCTTTTTCGTATAGGACAAAAAGGTTGGACTTACTAACTTCTAGTTTACCTCCTAGGTCTAGCTTAACTTTTCCATCTGAAGAAACCATGTCTTCATTGAAATAGTCTAATTTTACATTTAAGTCTCCATTTTTTATTAAAACTAGGTCTGATTTCATCTGAGGGACCTTAGTCATAGTTACAGGATTTTTCCCACTTGCAAAAACTTCTATTTTCATTCCTGCTTTTAAGTCCTGCCTCCTATCTTCACCAACACTTACCATATCACAAACTAAAACATCATAATCAATATGGAATAGGATTAGGTCATCTGGTCCTAAGTCCCCTTCTAACAAGATAGAAACTTGATCTCCCTTCTTCCTAAGTTCTCTTATAGTCCCCTCAATACTGGCATACTTCCCCCTAGTTTCTTCCTTGGCTCCCCATATAATTGATGGGATTAAACAAAAGGCAAGACCCAGTAATAAGGCTCTAAAACCCTTTCTTTTCATTTTAAACAACTCCCCTTGGCTACTTTTCTATTTTTATTGCAAACATAGGGCAAGAAGCTTCTGCATGTAGGACCTTATCCTCACAAGCTTGGGGAATATTCCCTTCAATTCCAACAGCTGTAGCCTTTTCACCTATGGAAAATACTTCTGGACATACC
>CAZRYA010000038.1:0-11133 GCA_964604235.1 uncultured Tissierellaceae bacterium
TTCATTCATTATTTTTTCAAACTCTGCAAACATAGTTTGTCTAAATACAGTGGATTTAAAAGTATCTAAATAGTGATTTATTAAAAATAGTCTTTCTTTTTTATCAACAGCCTTATCTAGCATATGATTAATCAATAAAGATTCATTTACTGTTGATGCAACTTCTGCTACAAATATACAATAATCCCCATAAACATAGGGTTGATTTTTCCTAGTGAAATAACTGTGGATTGAATGCCCCATTTCATGAGCTGTTGTAAATACATTGTCCAGAGTATCATGGTAGTTTAAAAGTATATAGGGTTTCGAATCATATGAACCGCCTGAATAGGCACCTGATCTTTTTCCTCTATTTTCATAAACATCTATCCAGCCTGAGCTAAAGCCTTCCTCTACAACCTCCATATATTCACTGCCCAAAGGTTTAAGACCTTCCTTTACAAGTTCAACCCCATCTTCATAGGCGATTTTCATCTCAAAGTCCTTTACCATTGGAGTGTGTAAATCATACATATGAAGTTCATCCAGGCCAAGAGCACGTTTTCTTATTTCCATATACTTATACATAGTATCTAAATTGTCATGTATTGATTCTATTAGGTTATCATAAACTGAAAGTTCAACATTATTTTTTGCTAGTGATGCCTCCCTGCTTGATTTATATCCTCTTAAATTAGACTCAAATATGTTCTTCTTTAAATCTCCATTTAGAGAAGCTGCAAAAGTATTTTTAAAGCTTCCATAAGTCTTATAAAGTGATTTAAATGCTCTCTCCCTTACTCCCCTATCTTCTGACTCCAATAAGGGTATAAAGTTACCATGGGTTATTTCAATTTCTTTTCCATTTTCTCCTATTATCGTCTCAAAAGTTAAGTCTGCGTTATTTAACATTGAAAATATAGTTTGTGGAGCTGCTGAAACTTCACCCATTTGGGCTAAAATTGATTCTTCTCTAGCACTTAGTACATAGTCTTTTAATCTAAGAGTATCATTTAAATAATGTCTATATTTCTCCAACTTAGGCTCTGCCTTATAAAATTCCTCTATCTTAGCATCTGTTAAACTTAAAATCTCTGGTTCTACAAAAGATGTCTTTTCCGAAACCAATACATAGGCCCCTAAAGCCCTACTTGAAAGTTCTTGGGACTTTCCAACCCTAGTATCTTGGTCCAAGTTCATTGAAGCATATGAATATAAACTCCTAACTCTTCTGGTGATTTCTCCCATATCTTCTAAAGCCTTAAACAATTGACTACCACTAGTAATTAAATTTCCTTCATACTTGGCAAAATCTTCTGTTAAACTTGTAACTTCATTATAAACTTGGTTCCAATGAGCTTCATCCTTATACATAGAAGCTAGATCCCATTTATACTTTGGATCAATATCTACTCTCTCTGGAATAATTTTTTCTGACATAATACCCCTCCATTATTTTATATTCTTAACTGCATATTCTAATAAACTCTTTGCTACTGGTGCTGCAGAACTTCCTCCAGTCCTACCATCTTCTTCAAATACTACCACGATGGCAAACTTAGGATCTTCATAGGGAGCAAATCCAGTAAACCAACTGTGACTTTTACCTGAAGCATTTTCTGCCGTACCTGTTTTTCCTGCAATTTTAACCTTATTACTTCTTGCATTCTTACCTGTTCCAACTTCTACCACATCCAACATCATAGATTGAATTTCTTTAGCTACTTCCTTGTCTATGATTTTTTCTGAATTGGATTTTGAGTTTTCTACTATTTTACCACTATTGTATATAAACTCATCTACTAAAACAAATTCCTTATAATTACCATCATTTGCTACTGTAGATGTAATTAAAAGCATATTAAGAGGTGTTAGCCCCAACTTACCTTGACCTATAGTCGAGGCTGCAAATTCTGTTTTCCCTATACTATCCCTTGGGAAAGTTGATTTGCTTGTTGGAATATCCATTTTTATATCCTTATTAATATAAAAATCTTCCATTGTCTTTATTAAATCCTTCTCTTTTAACTTGGTCCCTTGATTGATAAAGTAGGTATTACAGGACTTAGTGAATCCACCTCTCAAGTCTAGGTTACCATGGCCCTTGCCACTGTAATCTTTAAAGGTATAGCCATCAATTTTTATATCTCCAAGACATTTATATGACTCGTCCAAGTTATTCTCTAAAAGAGCAGCTGTTGTTACGATTTTAAAGACAGAACCTGGTGTATAGACTCCTTGAGTTGACCTATTTAAAAGAGGACTATTTGTGCTAGTTGATATATCCCTCCATATGTTATCTATCTCCATAACATTAAAATCAGGTAAACTTACCATTGAATATATTTCTCCTGTCTTTGGATTCGATATAATAACACTGCCCTTTCTTCCACTCATCTCTTGCCTTGTCTTATCCTGTAATCCATGGTCTATGGTTAACTTAAGGTCATTTCCCCTATTATTATTATTTATAATGTCTTTAAAGTCATTTAAGGTCATACTGTTACTAGTATTTAATAGATACTTATTATAGGTTTGCTCTAGGCCTGTCTTCCCATAAACCCTATTGCTATAACCTATTACATGGGAGTATAGACTTGGGTACTTGTAGTCTCTAGTTATAGTTTTATCTTCATTTAGCTTACTTTCAACTAAGACCTTGCCACTCCTATCTAAAATACTTCCCCTCTCTATGCCCTCTTCATTTATCCAAAGCCTTTTATTATAGCTATTTATCTTTATCTTATTGGCCCTAAAAATTTCAAAATAGGTTAGGTAACCTATTAAGACTACTAGGGATAAGCATATTACAGAAAAAACTATCATTATTCTTTTAATTTCATTATTCATCTTCTCGTCCCCACATATCTTTTTCTTCAGAGCAACTTTGTAGTACACCTAAGGCTATAAAACTAGTTACAAGTGAACTCCCGCCATAGCTTATAAAAGGTAGGGTTATTCCTGTAAGAGGTATTAGTTTTATTACCCCTCCAATTATTATAAATGCCTGTATAGCAAAAAGTGACGATACACCTAAAGCCAATATCCTATAAAACTTATCTTTTTGCCAAATACTTATTTTAAATCCCCTATAGGCCAACAGGACATATAGGATTATTACGGCAATCCCTGTCAAAATTCCCATTTCTTCTGCTATGGCAGAAAATATAAAATCTGTATGGACTTCTGCTATAAAGTTAGGTTTACCAAGTCCTACTCCTGTTCCAAAGAAACCGCCTGCTGCTATGGCAAAAAGAGACTGAGTTATTTGATAGCCCTCATTATCTATATATTTCCAAGGGTTAAGCCAGGCTTTAAACCTTACCTTAACATGGTTGAATTTTAAATATCCCAAAAGTCCAGCCAATGAAAACATTGCTACGTTGGCATATATAGCCTTCCTATCTTCTTCATATATAAACTGAACTACTGTAAATATGCTAAAGAAAATTAAGGCCATTCCCAAATCTGTCTGTAAAAATAATAAGCCCATAAAAGAATAATTAATAAGTAGGACTATGTAGCTAGAGTACTTACCATATCTATTTTTTTCTTTAGCCCCATAGTAAGAAGCCAGAAAAAATAAGAACAAAAGCTTAGTTATCTCCGCTGGTTGAAAACCTATTGGCCCTAGCTTTATCCAGTTAATGGCCCCTCTATTTTTACTCCCTAATAAGAATGTTAGGAAGAACAAAATATAGGACATTATTAAATATACACTTGTTATATCCTGTAAAAACTTCATCCTTTTAAAAAATAAGTAAGTTATAAAAAATACTATAATTCCCAAAAATATAAAGGCCAATTGCTTAACTCCCATAGCTGGATCTAGTCTGTAGATAATCATACTGCTAACTGTAAGTAGCATAGATACTATTAAGAATATATAATTATCCCCCTTAGATACCCTACTAAGAACTAAGTTTGCCACATATATTAAAGACATTAAAACTACCATTGAAATTATCAATTTGGGATTTTGATCTCCATAATCCCTAGATACTAGTAGTATTAAACCTAGGATTTGATATATTAATAAAATCAGTCTAGGGTTTGTTATTTTACTAATTGATTTTCCCATTATATCTACTCCCTATTTACAAATAAGAACTCTAAATCTCCTATTTTTATAATATCTCCATTATTTAATTTACTTATATCCTTTATCTCCCTATTGTTTAAAACTGTTCCATTAGAACTATTTAAGTCTTCTATATAAAAATTATTATCTGACTTATAGATTTTTAAATGTTCTTTTGATATGTAGGGATCATTTAAATAAATAGTATTTCCCACTGTTCTACCTAAGGTGGTCATATCTTTTACTGCATAGTACTCCCTTACCTTATAGGGGATATCTTCTATCTTATTTATTAATTTCAAATAACTGCCATCTATGCTGGCTGTCTCACCTATGCCCTTCATATCTAAATATATTAGCTTTAATATATTGTATATGAAAAGATATATTAAAATTATAAAAATATATTTCAAAACCATTGATATTATATGATACAATTTAAATACCTCCTATCTTTACCTAATTTTATCATAGTTTTTAAATAAAGTATAATAAATAAGATATAATTTTAAAGAGGTGATACAATGAATAATTTAAGAAAATCCAACACAAATAAAATCATTTCTGGCATATGTGGAGGTATAGGTCAAGCCCTAAATATTGACCCTACTATAATAAGAATACTATTTATTTTGTTTTTCTTTAACAACATACTTACAGGTGCTCTTGTTTACTTCCTACTAAACTACATACTTCCAGAAGATGATTTTGACTACTATGAATCAAATGATGGTTTTGATGGTGACTACCAATATAAGGTTAGTCCTTCAAGTCCCAAAAATTCCAATATGGTTCTAGGCTTACTTTTAATTGGAGTGGCAGCTGTTTTACTTGCCCAAACTTTTATTCCAAATCTTTTTTATAGGATTAGGAAATTTTGGCCAGTTGGACTTATCCTATTGGGCCTTTACCTAATTTATAAGTCAAATGATGAAAAATAACCTTGTTAGGTTATTTTTTTATTTTATGATATAATTATCTATTAATATTATTAAAGGAGTTTTAAATGAAAATTGATTTTAATTACTATAAAAAAGATATTGATTTTACCTCTGGTTACATTTTAAAAGGTAAAAATTACAGGGGTAGCTATGTACAATTTAATAGTTTATACAAAAATCCTGCACCTGGAACTGAAGTAATTCAGCTTTATAACTTTGAACCTAAAGGAGAAGTTAGGGCTTCTGCTTTAATACTTCATGGATTGGGTACTAGGAATATTAAGTTCCTATTATGGTTAGGACCACATTTAGCGTCTGTTGGTGTTAATACTTCTATTTTGATCCTACCTGGTAACTATACTAGGGTAGAAAATAATTCTATGAGTGGAAAATCTTTCCTATATCCAGATATTAATATTTTATATCAATTCTGGGAACATGCTGTTGTTGACACAAGGACTACTATTGACTTCCTATCTCAAAACAATATGTGGAAGGAAAACAACCTCCTAATGGGCTACTGTCTAGGAGGTATGGTAAGTACCATAGCAGCTAGTTTGGAAAAGGAAAGAATAGCCCACACCTTATACATGACAACGGGAGGTCACATTCCTAAAATAATGTATGAATCACCTGCCGCGACTTTTGTCCCTAATATGATTAAAAGAGGATTTACTTCAAGCCACGACCTAGATAATATGAAAAAATTATATAGCATTTATGAAAAAGATTTTCCTCTTGTTAAAGATATGACCCTAGAAGAACTTCTTAATACAGATAAGGTTCATCCACTGTTAAAAATAGATCCTATAAGCTATGCTCATTTATTAAACATGGAAAAAACTACTTTTATAGATGCTTATTTTGACACAACCCTTCCCGTTGACTCTAGGAAAATACTTTACAATGAAATGGATGGGGCCAATAGAAAAATCCTCCCTATTTCACATGTTAACTGGTTGCCATTTGCCTATATCTTGGCTAAGTATATGCTTCATAAGGTTAATATAAATGATAAAGAATCCAAGAAGGCTTTACTGCGTTCTGAAATATATGAAAATCCACTACAAAAATGATGAGGTGAAAATATATGGGGTCTAGAGATGATTTAAAAAATAAATTTAAAAATTCTTATTTTGTCATAAATAAAATATATGTCTTTCTAGCTTTTATTTTAGTAAGTATTACAAGTGCTACTTTAGGATTTTATTCATTTGTCATATCCTTCTTTGTATACATTTTCAAATTGCTTACTTCGCAAATACCCTTGCATACTGATAAAGATATTCTTAGAAAGACCTATGTCTATAAGGAAACTGAATCTAAGGACTTAAAACTAGACCTTTATTATCCTGACCATTGTATGAAGAAAAAGACCCCTTTGGTTTATTTTTGTCATGGTGGTGGTTGGATCTCTGGCTTTAGAAACCAGCCTAACAACATATCTTGGTGCAAGTTTTTAGCCAGTAAGGGTTTTATAGTTGCAAGTATCGACTATAGGTATGGCTATAAAAATAGTATGTTAGACATACTTTCGGACTACAAGGATGGCCTTGATTTTTTGAGAGATAGGGCCGATAGCCTTTTTATTGATAAGGACAATATAGTCCTTATGGGCCTATCTGCTGGAGCCCATTTGTCCTTACTCTACTCTACTTATTTTACAGATACTAAGGACTTACAAGCTATGTATGGTGTGAAATCAGTAGTTGCCTACTATCCTCCTGCAGATTTAAATGATATTTTTATTGATGAAAACAAGTCTCTTTTTGCTAGGTTTGCCATTAGTAAAACACTTGATGGTACACCAGAAAAAAAAGAAAATGTATATGATTTCTATTCACCAATCCACTATCTATCTGAAAATATGGTTCCCTGTTTTATAGCCCATGGGGCAAAAGATAAGACAGTTCCATATATTTCTTCTCTTAAGTTTTGTAGTAGGCTTAAAGAACTTAAGGTGCCATATGTTTTTTTCACCCATAAAACCGGTGACCATTCTTTTGACACTAAGTTAAAAGACCATACAACTATTAATATAATAAATAGGACTTATAGGTTTATAAACCAATCTTTTGAAAGGAGTTAAAATGATTATAACGGACATTGAACCACAAAAAAATCCTGATAGGGTAAATATATTTATAGATAATGTATTTGCCCTGGGAATTAGCCAAGAGCTTAGGTTTAAATATGGACTTTCTATCAATATGGAAGTCAACCAAGCTTTTATAGATGATGTTTTAATTGAAGAGAGTTTTAACCACTTGATTTCTCATAGTTTAAACTACCTATCCTTTAGGCAAAGATCAACCAAGGAAATGCATACATATTTAAAGACTAAGGGCTTCTCTGAGGACGAAATTATAAGGGCTATTGATTATCTTACAGAAAGACAATATTTAGACGATAGCCTATTTGCTAAAAGTTTTCTACTTGACAAAACCAATCTAAATAAATTTGGTAGGAAAAGAATTGAGTATGAACTAAGGCTAAAGGGCATTGATTCAACTACAATTTCTAATGTTATTGAGGAAAATATTGATTCTGATGAAGAATTGGAAAATTGTATAAAATTAGCTAGTAAAAAGCTCCCCTCTTATAAAAATGATGATCCTATTAAAAGATATAGAAAATTAAGTGGTTTTTTACAGAGAAAGGGCTATGACTTTTCTACTATTAACACAGCCATAGATAGGGTTCTTAAAGATGAATGAAAGACATTTTGTCTATATGGTCCAATGTAGGGACGAGAGTCTATATACAGGCTGGACAACTAATTTATCTAAAAGATTAGAGGTTCATAATAAGGGACTTGGAGCTAAGTATACCAGGTCTCGTCTGCCAGTGAAGCTAGTCTATTATGAATGTTATCCTAATAAATCTACTGGCCTAAAAAGAGAATATGCTATTAAGCAATTAAGCCGAACTAATAAAATGCTCTTAATAGAAAATTTAAAAACCAGCCTATTGACTGATCTTATTTAAAATAAGAATCCTTGGCTGGTTTTCTTTTACTTCATCTTCCCAAATTTGTGTATAATTTCCCCTGGACCATTCTGCCATTATAATAGTTTCATTTTCATTTTTATCTATATAATGGCCCTTGTCTAAGATAATTTCTTCATCTTCTAAGGGGAATATATTTATCCTGTTTACTTCTTCAATTATTATTATATCTTTATTGGGAGATATAAATCCATCTATGGCTTTAGGAAATTTATCCTTTATATAAATCCAAGGTATGGATAAATCGTCATAGTTAACTACTTCTCTTGGAGGTATCTCTTTTATATTAAAATCCCTATAGTAGCTTTCCTTATTCTTTATATAATTATACCTACCAACTAAAATCCAATAGCCATTCTTCCTCCTTAAGCCAAAATTTCTTTCATCCCAATAATAATTTTTATTGTTTTCTTCTAGGTCTTTTTCAATCTCTCTGGACTTGTCTTTTCCGAAAAGGTTTGATATCGTCACTGGGTTATTATTCTCTAGGTAATCTACTGGATAAAGTCTTAGGTTGGCATTACCTGGTATATTCCCTATCTCTTCAAGGGAAATATAATCATTACCTACATATTGTATGTTTTTCAAGCTTAAATTCTGACTCAAGTTAAGGTCCATAGACTTATCCGCCCCTTCCACCAGAGAAGAATTGGCTATAACTAGTTCTTTGCTTTCTTTCCACCTAGTTGTTATATTGTCTCTTATTCCTACATCTTTTTCCCTTTGAGATTCCACTATCCAAAAACCTTTTTTCCTCGGAAGCAAAATATTATCAAGCTCATAAGAAGATATGATTTGGCTATTTTTAGTAGCTAACCATACGGTCCTATAATTCCAATTCCTCAAATAGTCTTCATCTATAAACTCTTCTTTCAATCCAATTAAAATACCTGAGTTGTTTTCTTCTAGCAACTTAATTTGTCTCCCCATAGCCTCCCTTGTATCCAGGAAACTTATTTTCGTCTCTTGGGATTCTAAACTTATGTTTTCCCTGTAAAAAGCAAATTTATCTTTATTATAGTAAATCAATTCATATTCATAACTTATAATTTCCATATAAAACCTGCCATCTGTATATATGGTAATTATATGAACCTTACCATCTTCCAGTCCCAAGTCTTCTGGAGACAACTTATGTTTATAAAATAAATAGTCTCCTAAATTTAAAAATCTAGTCTTATAAGAAATATTATCTATCAATTGACCATCCAATTTAATTTGTTCATTTAAAAAATCTATTTCACTTGTATTAAAATCTTCATCGACTTCTAAACTTGTCCCATCTATTGACTTATAGGATAGCCATTGCCCATTAATAGGGTTGTTTTTTAATTTAGGGGACTTTATATTATCGGATGTGTTATATATCTTAGAACTGCATCCCACAGAAATTATACAAAATAGAATCACCAGTATACATCCTATTCTCTTGCCCATTAAACCACCTCATCATATATGGGAAACTCTAATATTACTTGAGTTCCATAGGCTAACTTTGAACTTATAAGTAGGTTGCCATTATGTAGCTTCATAATTTCATCAGCAATCGAAAGCCCTATTCCACTATTGGACCTACTGGTCTTTCCCTTATAAAATTTTTCTTTAACCCTGTCTATTTCATCAGTTGAAATTCCAATACCATTATCCTCTATTATAACTGAAATTAAACCTGGCTTCTGATTTTCAGAAGTTTTAATACTAACCCTTGGCCTGTCATCTATAAACTTAAAACTGTTGTCTAAAACATTAATTAAAACCTGTTTAATCCTATTAACATCTCCAAGAATTAAGTAGTCTTTTTTTAAATCAATTGTAAAATCTACTCCTAAGGATTTAGCCCTTGGAATTAATTGCATGTAAACAGAATTTATTACACTATTTATATAGACCTGGTCACGATTTAAAGTAATCCTACCTGAAACAAACCTAGAAAAGTCTAAAAGTTCTTCAACCATAATATTTAACCTTTCACTTTCAGTCTCTATAATATTAAGTCCATCCAATAAAATTTCCTCTTCTATATCTTCATCTTGCAGGGTAATTGCCCAGCCTTTAATTGAAGTTAAAGGTGTTCTAAGCTCATGGGATATTGAAGAAATAAAGTCGTTTGTTATTTCTTCTTTTTTCAAAATTTCATCAGCCATATAATTTAAAGTATTCCCCAATTGGCCTATTTCATAAGGTACAACTATATCACTCCTAATATTCAAGTTCCCCTCTGCCATAAAACCAGCAATTTTTGTTATTTTATTCAAGGGCTTTACTATACTATTAGCTAAAATAAAGGCCACTCCACCTGATATTAAAATTACTATGCCTCCTACTCCTAAGAGAAGGTATACTATATTCCTAATCAAGTTATTGGTTTCTTCCAAAGAAGTTATAAACCTAACTACGCCTAACATATTGTCATCTTGGCCAATCCCTTTAGTAACAGCCATTATTGCCTCTCCATCAGAACTTGTAGACACTGATGTAACCCTATCGCCAGATAAGGCCCTATATATATCAGATGTCTTGTCTACCTCCTTAGGAGACATGCCTATTGAATCCATTACCAAATCGCCCTTTTCATCAAAAATTTGAACTTGAGCCTTAGTATTTTGCCAAAAAAGGTCTACATCATTTACTACCATGTCTTCTATAGTCCCAAGACTTAAATACTTTAGAGAATAACCTATGGAAAACTCAATTTGATTTATTAAAATATCTTCAATACTTTTATAATAGTATCTTCTAATGCCTCCAATTAAAACTATTTCAATAACTATTACAGTTATTAAAATAATCAACATGAAGTTTTTTACCAACCTATTCTTTATACTATTTTTCATCTTTAGTCTCCAAAAGCTTCCACCTATATCCTAATCCCCAAACCGTTTCTATATATTGAGGATTACTAGGATCATTTTCTATCTTAGCCCTTAATCTCCTAATGTTTACATCCACTATTTTAGAATCTCCTATAAATTCATAATTCCAGACTATATTTAGTATTTCATCTCTTTTAAAAGCCCTACTAGGGTTCTCAATAAATAGTTCTATTATGGCATATTCTGTTGGAGTCAAATCTAAGATCTCTCCATCCTTATAAAAAGTCATTGAGTATTTATCAATCTTAAA
>CAZRYA010000039.1:0-4381 GCA_964604235.1 uncultured Tissierellaceae bacterium
ATAGTTGCAATACCTAAGCTTTTACCAAGTTTATTTAACTGCTTTTGTAGGGGGGTAAGTTCATCTGAGTAAGATTGTATCATGGTTGCAATGTGGCCGATTTCCGTATCGTGACCAGTTCCAACAACTATTCCCCTTCCCCTTCCGTAAGTAACAATAGTAGACATATAGGCCATATTATGCCTATCACCTAGAGAGACTTCACTTTCTATTAATTGGTCATAGTGTTTATCAACAGGTAGTGATTCTCCTGTAAGAGAAGATTCCTCTATTTTTAGGTTATGAGATTCAATAAGCCTTAAATCGGCAGGAATAATATCTCCTGTTTCTAAAATTACAATATCTCCTGGTACAATTTCTGTAGCAGCTATCTCAACAAGCTTCCCATCTCTTAAGACTTTTCCATTAGGTGAAGACATTTTCTTTAAGGCATCTAGAGATTTTTCAGCCTTTCCCTCCTGGTAAAGTCCTAAAAAAGCATTTACTACAACAATAGTAAGTATTATCATTGCATCTTTTTTCTCTCCTAAGAATAAAGAAATAAGTGCAGCTGCAATTAAGATGATAACTAGAAAATCTTTAAACTGACCTAGGAGTTTTTTTAAGAACCCATCTTTCTTTTCTTCACGCAATTGGTTTTCTCCATATTTTTCAATACGGATTTTAGCTTCATCAGTAGAAAGACCGCTTTCATCTGTTGCAAGTTTTTTATAAACTTCATCTTTGCTACCTATATAATAGTTATCCAAAAGAAACCCTCCTTTATAGTATCTATATACCCTATACCTTTTAACTTCAAGGTTAAATCACAAAGATGTAAATTTTATGTAAAATCCATGTAAATTATTAGTTATAATAAGTATTTGACAAGGAATAAGTAATATAAGATAATCAATTAAAGGGGTAGAGCCCAAAGATAAATGAAAACTGGAGTTGATTACTATGAACAGTAAGATACTAGTAGTAGATGATGAAAGAGCTATTGCAGATATAATAAAGTTCAATTTAGAAAAAGAAGGATATATTATAGAGACAGCCTATAATGGAGAAGAAGCTTTAGAAAAAGTTAAGGATATTAATCCAGATTTATTAATATTGGATGTTATGATGCCAAAAAAAGATGGTTTTGAAGTTCTAAAGGAAGTAAGAGAAAGTTCAAGTATTCCTGTATTAATGTTAACGGCAAAAGAGGAAGAGGTGGACAAAGTTTTAGGTTTGGAATTAGGGGCAGACGACTATATTACAAAGCCCTTTAGTATGAGGGAGCTTGTTGCCCGGGTGAAATCTAATCTTAGAAGGGTTGAATTTGCAAATATGCCAAGCCAAGATTCTATAATAAAATCAGGTGATCTAACTATAGATATAAATAAATATGAAGTGGTTAAAAATGGTCAAGTTATAGAACTTACCTTAAGGGAGTTTGATTTGCTAAAATATTTGGCAGCAAGTGCAGAACAAATTTTCTCAAGAGAGCAGCTATTAGAGGAAGTTTGGGGATATGAATATTTTGGTGATATAAGGACAGTGGATGTTACTGTTAGAAGACTTAGGGAGAAAATCGAAGATGAAGATGGAGAATTCAAGTATATTTTAACAAAACGTGGAGTAGGATATTACTTTAGGAGAGGCTAATATGTTTAAAAGTATAAAGTGGAAGTTTGTATTAGTTTATTTTTCGTTGGTTTTTATATCCATGGTTATAGTTGGAATTTTTATAGTTGGAAGACTTGAAAATCAACAGATTGACAGTATAGAAAAAACCATGATAAAACACATAGAGACAATACTAAATTCATCTTCTTATCTAATGGAAGACAATTGGGATAATGTAAAATATAATATTCAAGATACATTAAATGAATGGAGACTGGACAGTACTGAAAAATTGTACATAATTTCTAATGAAGATGCTCCTATAATAATAAGTTCTTCTATAAAAGAATACGACAAGATAATAAATCAAAATGCCTTATCTTTTAAGAATATAGACCCTACTTTGGTTATTGAAGCTTATGAAGGTGAAAAGGCAAGTAGAGTGGTAAGAGAAGAGAATGAAAATAGGATAGAAAATCATGTGGCCTACCCTGTTATGAATAACGTTGGAAGGGTTAAAGGGATTTTATATATGGTATCAGACCTAGAAAATGTTTTAACTACTGTAGATGAATCCAAAGTAATTCTAACCAATGCTACTTTAATAGCTATAATAATAACTATAAGCCTAGGCTTTTTAATAGCAAGCAGTATAACTGAACCTATAAGAGATGTTACTAAGAAGGCAGAAGAAATGGCAGGGGGGAATTTTAATCAGTTTGTTGAAGTAAAGTCTGAAGACGAAATAGGCCAACTTGCAAATATGTTTAATTATCTTACCTTAAAGCTGAAGAATACCATAGAGGAAATGGATTTAGAAAGGTCAAAGCTAGATACTATATTTAAGTACATGGGTGAAGGTGTTTTGGCTATTGATATAAGTGGTAACATAATTCATGCTAACCCCATATCAATAGATATTTTGGATTTAAAAGAAGGGCCTAACCATTTTCCAAAGGAAATTCTAGACTTTGATAATGTAGATTTTCAAAGCCTAGATAATTTAAATGGAGATAAAATAGTAAATATAAAAGATGAGATATATAAGGTGAAATATGCCCCTTTTAAAAATGAAATGAAGATAATAGGGGGGCTAATTTTAGTGTTTCAAAATATAACTGATGAGCACAAGCTTGATAATATGAGAAAGGAATTTGTTGCCAATGTTTCCCATGAACTAAAGACTCCTATAACTACAATAAAAAGTTATACTGAAACATTAATGGATGTTGAAGTGGATAGGTCTACAGAAACTAGGTTTCTACAGATAATAGACGATGAGTGTGATAGGATGGGAAGGTTGGTTAGGGACTTATTACAATTGTCCAACTTAGATTATAAAAAAGTAAATTGGAAAAAAGAAATGCTTTCAATCAATGATTTAATTGAAAATATTATAGTTAAGCAAAAATTATCCCTGGAGGAAAAAAGACAAAATTTAGATTTAGACTTGGGAAAAATAGATAATGTATTTGTGGATAAAGATTCAATAGAACAGGTTTTGTCCAATGTAATATCCAATGCCATAAAATATACACAGGAGGATGGAAGGGTTAAAATAAAAACTTATCCCTATGTGGATAGTATAAATATAGAAGTAGAGGATAACGGATATGGTATTCCAAAAGAAGATTTAGACAGGATTTTTGAAAGGTTTTATAGGGTGGAAAAGGGAAGAAGTAGAGATTTAGGAGGTACTGGACTGGGATTATCAATAGCTAAAGAGATAATAGAAGCCCACGGAGGTAAAATAGAAATAGAAAGTGTTTTTGAACAGGGGACCAAGGTCAGTATTAATCTACCCTTAGATGTCATGTAATATTAATTTTTTTGTAATACTTTTGTAATATATTTATATTATAATGTACTTGTGGATAAAATGTGCATAAGGAGGAAGGGACATGTGGAAAAAACTAATGGCAAGTTTTTTCATTGGAACAAGTTTATTGTTACTTGGAGGCAATGCTCATGCAGCAGTAAAAGATCCAGTTAAAATAGATCAAACTAAACTAGTAAATGAAATTAAAACACAAAATGTAAAGACAATTGAAAAAAATAGTAAAGAGTTAGAGTATGAAATAATTAATCCAGAAAAACTTTCATATTCAACAGATGAAAAAATAGCATTGATAAATGGAAAAGCGCCAGCTAAATCTAAAATAATCATAAAGGTACTAGGTACTACAGATTTAAGTAAAAAAACTTTCAACTTAGAAAAATTACCAGAAGAAAAAGACTATATTGAAATAAGTAAGGAAGATTTGATCGTTGGAAATCTAGGAATTTTCCAAAAAAAATTAGACTTAGTAATGGGAATTAATAAGATTCTAGTTGATTTTAATACTAAAAATGTAGAAAATGTAGAGATTATAGTGTACGTTTATGAAAAAGCTCCCTCTATTAGCGAAGTTATGACAATTTCTAAGTAGTATGGAGTGATATTGTGAAAGAAAAACTTAAAACTTTAGTATTAGGTTTATTAGTAGGACTTAGTATTTTCTTAACAAAGCAAATATGGATAGGATTACCACCAAATAGAGCTCTTAGTTCAGTTGAATCTGTTACTGATAGCTCTAGTTTGTCATATCCATTAATAAATATGATAACTCCAAGCAAGTACTTGATACACTTTAACGATAAGAAACATACAATTTTATATGATGATGTCAATAATGGACTGTGGGCTGCAACTATACCCAACCTAGAGAGAATTTTAGAATCCAAAGATGTTAAAATTACAGGCTTGGAGAACAATATTTCAGAAGAGCTATCCAAGTTAAGTATGGAA
>CAZRYA010000039.1:4391-10723 GCA_964604235.1 uncultured Tissierellaceae bacterium
TAGTTTTACAGAGCAAATAAATACCAGTATTTTAGCCAGGTCTTTAGAAGTTACAAAACCCAATGGTCTAGTAGATAAAATAGAATATATAGATTATGTCTATGTTTACTTAGGAACAGATGAAGATTTTATGATTTTAGGGGAAAAAGACAAGGCATATATAATAAAAGATAAGTCTATAGATAACTTAGAACTTAAGCAAGAGATTTTGAGAATAGAAGAAGAGAAGAAACATAACTACTATTATTCTATGAAGGATGTTATAGGTATAGATAAAGACTTATATGTAGCCTATGAAATGAACAACAATTTGGCAAAAGTCTATGTTGAAAATGAGATTAGAACCCTTAAAGAAAGAGATAGGATAGACCTAGTTGAAGGGTTTTTTAACAAGAATATAGAATATATAAGAGAAGTAGTAGAGCGAAATGGTTCATATATATATATATATGATGGCAGTGTTTTAAAGCTAAATATAAATGGGACTATGGAGTATTTTAGACCTCTTGATAACATGGTTCAAAAGAGGAATTTATATGAGAGCATGGATACGGCTTCAGAATTTATATCCAACTTAAAAGACATACCTAAGGGAATGTATATATCTGAATTGGACACTATAGAGGAAAATGGAAGCCAAGGTTATAGGTTTGTATTTAAGTACAGGATAAGGGGTATACCTATAATCTTAGGTAATAAAAAAGTCTTAAACTTTGTTGAAATAGAGGTTTTCAATGACCAGGTAAGGTCTTATAAACAATTTATTAGGAAAGATATGGGGGCCAATATGCCCCTAGTGAATGAAAATAGAACTATGCTATCTTCATTTGACATAATAGATATGAATTATGAATTTATAATTTTAAAGTACTTGGAATTAAACAAAGATGTAAACTTAGATGTAAAACTTATTACTAGGGAAGATATTATCTCTAGTATAGATGATATAACACTTGCGTATTTCGACCCATCTCTTAAGGATGTTGAAGATGAACTAGTAGGAGTTTGGGCCATAGTAATGGGAAAAAATCTTTATTGTTTTGATGTTTATACAGGAGAGTTAGTTTATGAAAAAGAACTATAGGTTGGTGGATAAAAATGGATTGGTCTAAGGCTAAAACTATATTAATATTTGCGTTTTTGATTACCAATATATTTTTGGGCATGGTAATTTTTAATGGGCGAAAACAGGTAGATCCAACCTTAACAGATGATTTTATAAATAAGACAATAGATATCTTAGCTAAGAAAAATATTAAGCTTGAGGGAGATATTCCCAAAATAGACCCAACCCTAACAGGATTAACAGTAGAATTTGAAGATTTAGATATAAATAGTATAAATAATAACTTCTTTAAGGGTCTAGGATCTTTTAAAGTAGAAAGCGATGGAAGTACTATAATAGAAAATGAAGAAGAGGCTATAAATATATCTTCAAATAAAATTATAAGTTATGAAAATTATAGGGAAGAAAATAAATATAGGAATTTAGATAGTGAGAAAGTCTTAACTATAAGTAATGATTTTTTAAGAGATAGAAAATTTTATAGGGATAATATGAGATTATTGTTTTCCAAGAAAATGGGAGACTATTATTTAGTTTCTTATGTTGGGACCTATGAAGGGGTAGATCTTGAGCATACCTATGTAAATCTAGAAATAGATAATAGAGGGGTTAGAAGATTAGATAGATTGTGGTTAAATGTTTTAAATGAGGGAAACATAGATATTTATATTTCTACAGCCCCTAAGGCTATTTTAAATTTAATAGGCAACGAAGATTATTATAATAAAACTATTACAGATATTTCTTTAGTATATTATTTTGAGCCAGAAAAAAATAAGTATATAGAAACTCCCAGTAAGGCAAGAAGGGGAAGGACAACTCCAGGATGGAGAATCTTGTTTGATGATGGAACAAAGGTTATAATAGATAATTATCAATAGATATTTTTTATATGGAGGAATTATATGAAGCTTAAATTTTGTTCCCTATCAAGTGGTAGTTCTGGGAATTGTCAGTATATAGAAACAGATAGGTCTAAGATTTTAATAGACGCAGGTTTTTCAGGCAAGCAAATAGAAAAGTTGCTTGGAAGTATAGGGGTGGAACCCAGTGAGTTAACAGGTATTTTTGTAACCCATGAGCATTCAGACCATGTTCATGGAGCAGGTGTAATGTCTAGGAGGTACGATCTTCCCATATATGCAAATGGAAAGACTTGGGAGGGAATGGAATCCAAGTTGGGCAAGATAAAAGAAGGAAATATTAAAATTTTCACATCAGAGGAATATTTGGAGTATAGGGATTTAGATATCTTACCCATAAAGATATTCCACGATGCTAATGAACCAGTTGGATATATTATAAACTATAAGGGGAAAAAACTAAGTTTGATTACAGACACAGGTATATTGACCAATACTATAGTTGATAGAATAAAGGGGTCTAATTTATATCTTATGGAGTCCAACCACGATGTAGAGATGCTTAAAACTGGAGGATATCCTTGGCCACTTAAGCAGAGAGTTTTAAGTAACCATGGTCACCTATCTAATGACTATGCAGCAGAAGTTCTAGGGCAGGTTTTAAGTGGAATAGAAGAAATAATTTTACTCGGTCATTTAAGCCGTGAGAATAACACTAGGGAGTTGGCCTATGAAACAGTAGCCAGCAAATTATCAAATTTTGGTTTGGATATAATAAATGATTTGGATTTAGACGTTACTTTTAGAGATAAGGCCAGTAAAATATATGAAATATAGTTGATTAATTCAACTATATTTTTTGTTTTCTAAGATTATTTGAAGTAAAAATTATTGAAATTTAGACCATTTTTAAAATGGACAAGTATTTTTTTAATAGAAAATTACAGACCAAAAATCAAATCTAAAAAGTAGAAAATCTTTAAAAGTGTGGTAAAATAAAAATTTAATTTTATATCAATCTATTAGGTAGGCTATGGGATTTATAGAGCTTTTACTAAAAATGAAAATTTGCAATATGAAAAAAAGTCTGATACCATATTGTGTTTGTAGGAAGAAGCGAGATAAATGGAGGTTTTATATATTATTAAATTTAAGAACATAAAGAAATCATACAAAGATCAAAAAGTAATAAGAGGAGTAAACTTAGAAGTAAAGGAAGGAGAGTTAGTTTCATTTATAGGTCCTAGTGGTAGTGGAAAGTCTACAATGCTAAAGATGATAAATAGACTAATCAAACCTACATCAGGAGAAATACTTGTGAGAGGGCAAAAGACATCACAGATGGACCTTGTAGAGCTTAGGCGTTCAATGGGTTATGTAATTCAGCAAACAGGACTATTCCCCCATCTTACAGTTAGGGAGAATATAGAGTTAATAAATAAGATAGATAGCAAATTAAAAAGTGATAATGCTAAAAGTACAGAAGAATTAATAGAACTTGTAGGATTAGAACAATCCTTTCTAGATAGATACCCTACCCAACTTTCGGGAGGCCAGCAGCAAAGAGTTGGAATTGCAAGAGCACTTTCCACAGACCCTTCGATTATTCTAATGGATGAGCCATTCTCAGCCTTAGATCCAATTACAAAAGAGCAATTACAAGATGAACTTTTAAGGCTTCAAGATGAGTTAAAGAAAACTATAGTTTTTGTAACTCATGACATGGAAGAAGCCATAAAGCTTTCAGATAAAATCTGCATCATAAAAGATGGGGAAATCGTACAATATGATACTCCTGAAAATCTATTAAAAAATCCAATAAATGAATTTGTAGATGAATTTGTAGGTAGGAATAATATATGGAAGGCACCAGAATTAATTGGGGCTGAAGATATTATGATGGAAAATCCTGTGACAACTAGACCAAATACTAAGATATACAAGTGTTTTGACAAGATGAAATCCAGAAGGGTGGATAGCCTAATAGTCGTTGATAGAAATAGGAACTATTTAGGAGTTTTAAAATTTTCATCACTTCCAGAACATGGAGATATGAGTGTTGAAGTTTCAAGTGTAATGGATGTAAATATTCCAGTAGCCAGTCCAAATGACAATATTTTAGACATATTAGAAGTTGTAAATGGATCAAATTTATCCAGTATTCCAGTATTAGATGATGGAAAATTATTAGGAATAATAACTAGGACAACTTTACTTGTAACTTTAAGCCATCAGTATATGGATACTAAGGAGGCGTTTTAATAATGGGAATATTTTCATATATAACGAATAACTTTTCAGAAGTTATGTTCTATTCAGTAGAGCATTTAAAAATAACATTATTGTCAGTTTTAATGGCAATTTTAATAGGCTTTCCAATAGGAGTTTTTATATCCTATGCAAAGAAGTTTTCAAAGCCTATTTTAGCAGTTTCAAATGTGATTCAGGCTATTCCAAGTTTGGCCCTACTGGGCTTTCTAATACCCCTTTTAGGAATTGGAACCTTGCCATCAATAGTCATGGTAGTACTTTATTCACTTTTGCCTATAATAAAAAATACAGAGGCAGGCCTGTCCAATGTGGATGGAGATTTAATCCAGGCAGCTAAGGGAATTGGACTTACAAATTTTCAAATTCTCTATAAGGTTAAACTTCCAATGGCCCTTCCTGTAATTATGGCAGGAATTAGGATTTCAACAGTGACAGCAGTAGGTCTGGTTACAATGGCAGCCTTTATTGGAGGAGGAGGACTAGGTTATTTAGTCTATGCAGGAATAAGTTCTGTTAACAATGCACAGATTGTTGCTGGAGCATTACCAGCCTGTATTTTAGCTTTGAGCATGGATTTTCTAGGTTCTCAAATAGAGGGAGCAGTAACACCAATTAGCTTTAGATATGATATTCATGACTTAAATATAGGTGAATTAAAAGTAGAAAAAAGGAAACAAAAAAGAAAAATATATATTATGCTGACTACTTTAGTTCTAATAATTTCAATGGGAATCTTTAGTATACTAAAACCAGAAACAGAAAAAATTGTAGTTGGAAGTAAGGACTATACAGAACAGCATATTTTAGGACATATGTTATCGGATATTATTGAAGATAAGACGAATTTTAAAGTTGATAGGAAGATAAACCTAGGTGGTTCTCAAGTGCTTTTAACAGCAGCTAAGTCAAAGGAGGTAGATGTCTATGTGGAATACACAGGGACTATTTACTCCAGTGTTATGAAAGAGAAAGACAAGAGACCAGCAGATGAGGTTTTTTCAATGGTGGGAGAGGAATTAAAAGAAAACTATGGCCTAATAGTAATGGAGCCATTGGGATTTAATAATACCTACGCCATAGCAGTAAATAAGGATATTGCAGAAAAAAATAATTTAGAAAGCATTTCAGACTTAAAAAGTGTAAGTAAGGATTTAATCATAAGTCCGACCATTGAAATAACTAATAGACTGGATGGGTTAGATGGACTTATTGAAACTTATGCTTTAGATTTTAATAAGATTATTCCAATGAATGGATCACCTAGATACTTGGCACTAGAAAATGGAGAAAGCCAAGTTACAGATGCTTTTAGTACAGATGGTCTTCTTCAGGAATACGATTTAAAAGTCTTAGAAGATGATTTAAATTATTTCCCTACTTATGATGCCTTTCCCTTAATAGGAGAAGATGTGATAAATGACCATCCAGAAATAAAGGAAGCAATTGAAGTTTTAGTTGGTAAAATTGATGCTGATACTATGAGGAGTTTAAATTATAAGGTAGATGTTCTTGGCGAAAATCCAAGAAATGTTGCTAATGAATTTTTGAAGGAAGAAGGATATATAAATTAGTTATAAAAATAAAAAATGATAATTAGTGTTCTACTTCCATGGGGCCAAGCTAACTTAAGTTAGCTTAGTCCCATGGAGGTATTTTTTATGTTATTATAGAATTAATAAATAATAGGGGTGGAATATGAATATTACAGTAGTAACAGTAGGAAAGATAAAAGAAAAATACATAAATATGGGCATAGATGAATTTAGTAAAAGGTTAAAATCATATTGTAAACTTAATATAATAGAAGTTCAAGATGAAGCTACTCCAGATAAGGCATCAGAAAAAGAAGAAGATTTAATTAGGAAAAAAGAAGGGGAAAAAATTCTAGGTAAAATTCCTAAAAATTCTTATATTATAGCCTTAGCCATAGATGGAAAGCAACTAGCCTCAGAAGGATTAGCAAAAAAAATAGATGGTTTAGCCATAGATGGGATATCAGATATAACTTTCATAATAGGAGGTTCTCTAGGTTTAGATGATGAAGTGTTAAAGTTAGCTGACTATAAATTATCTTTTTCAAAAATGACCTTTCCCCACCAATTAATGAGACTCATACTCTTGGAGCAGGTTTA
>CAZRYA010000040.1:0-8472 GCA_964604235.1 uncultured Tissierellaceae bacterium
TTACACCTCTCTTATTTGGTATTTATTAATATTATAGCACAAAAAAGAACAAAAGAAAACAATTGTTCTTTTTTGTCGAAAAACTATTGACTTTGAACAGATGTTTGTGTAGAATGTATTTAGAACAGTTGTTCAGAACTAATGTGCGAGGTGGATAAAATGAATAAAAAATATGTCATTATTAGTAAAACTAGATTTACTATCTTTCTAACAGTATTAATCTTAGTTTTTAGCTTACTTATAAATTTAGCCCTATCTCTAGATATCTCTCATGGTTTCAACAGAGATGAAGATGAAGTTGTTCTTATAGAGGTTGTGGTTTACCAAGGCGATAGCTTGTGGACCATAGCAAAAGAACACATAACTTCCAAGGAAGATATTAGAGATGTTATATGTCAAATAGAAGCATTAAATGGAATAGGTCCAAATATTAAACCTGGAGATGTAATACTAGTACCAAAATACAACTAACTAGACCGGTTAGTTGTATTTTTTTTATTGGAAAGGGGATTACTATCAACAGCTGTCCTAAGTCTCTCATTGTCTATATGGGTGTAGATTTGGGTTGTCGATACAGACTCATGGCCTAATATCTCCTGTAAGGCCCTTATATCTACATTTCCATACTTGTACATAAGCGTAGCTGCTGTATGTCTCAATTTATGAGTTGAGTATACACTAGTATCTAGACCTGCTTTTTCCAAGTACCTATCTATCATATGTTGAACAGCCCTATTGCTCATTCTGTTTTTTTGTTTACTTATAAATAGGGCCTTAGGATCCTTTCCATCCTTAGGCCTTATTGCTAGATAATCATCCATAGCTACTGCTGTGGCTTCATTTAAAAATATTATCCTTTCTTTGTTACCCTTACCTATTATAGAAATAGACCTATCAGGCTTAATTTTATCTATATCTATACTTGTAAGTTCTGATAATCTCAAACCCGAATTTAAAAATAACATAACTATAGCAAAATCTCTTTTTCTATATTCTTCATTTGGATTTAATAAAACTGTATCTAGGAGTAATTCTGCCTGGTCTAAGCTCAAATAGCTAGGATGTCTTTGGCTGGACTTGGGAAACTCTAAGGCTTCAGCTGGATTTTTATCAATCAAGTTTACCTTACTATATAGGTAGTCAAAAAAAGACCTAAGAGATGCTACCTTTCTAGATTTAGCAGCATTGCCATTTTTTCTATTTTTATCGGTATAGGATATGTAAGAGTGTAGATCTTGTATATTTATCTTCTTTATAAATTCTAAATCTATATCATCTATACTTATGTCTTCCATAGCCAGGTCTTTTTCCACCAACCTATATCTTATTTTTAGGAACCTAAAGAATGTTCTCAAATCAAAGAAATATTCCTTAACTGTATTAGGAGAAACTCCCTTTATACTTTCCATATAGTCCAAATAATCCTCAACTATAAGTGGTATATCATTATACATAATATTCATCTCCTTACATAATAATTACTAGGTATATTATAACATATTCCCCCCAACAATAGTCACAAAATAACTATTTTGTGACTATTGTTGGGGGGTTTTATAGATTTTTATGATTAAGTCAGGTTTATCTATGGGTTTTTATAGCATTTTAAATAGATTGGCTTTTAAGATGAACATACAAGCCCTTGTTTAATTCACGCCTTATTTAAGCCATTAGTATTAAAAATTTATTTGTGTCCCATCAAGGCCATTTGAAGGTTCCATTTTATAATATTTTTGAAATTTTACAAGGAATTTATCAAGTGATAAGAAATTCTACACATAACTTTAACTATCCTTTTCCCAGCCACAAAATATAATTAAATACAAATTAAAAACTTACATTTTTCAACCCCTAAAAATATCATCCTTTTAACCTAAAATATAAAAGTAATCTAATTAAATGCAAGCCATCTATATAAAAGAAACATATATTATCAAAGGTTTTTTAGTTTACATAATAATTTTATGTAGTGTTATTGTCCTTCTACTAATTTCAAGTTAAAAAACCTTATAGTAATAATATACATATTTTTAGTATAAAAAAAGGAGATAAACTAATTTTAGAATTTACCCCACATGTTTTTACAATTAGCAAATAAGTATTAAAAAATTGGATTGTAGTCTACTTATTCCAAGACCACAATCCAATCCCATATATTAGAAAATCATAACTTTTAAGCTAATAGCTTTTCTATTCTATTTAATCCCTCTTTTATATTATCTAATGAAGTGGCATAGGATAATCTAAAATACTCATCAACTCCAAAAGCTATTCCTGGAACCACTGCCACATTTACCTTATCTAATAATAAGTTGGCCATATCCATAGAGTTATTTATCCTAATACCTTCAATCTCTTTTCCTATCAAGTCTTTGAAATTAACCATTATATAAAAAGCACCTTCTGGTTTTCTACAACTTAGTCCATTTATAGAGTTGATCTTTTCAGCCATATAGTCTCTTCTCTCTACAAAGTGTTTCTTCATTTCCTCAACGCTAGCTTGGTCACCATCTATAGCTTCAACACTAGCATATTGAGAAATAGAGCAAGGATTTGAAGTTGCATGACTTTGCAGGTTGCTCATACACTTTATAATCTTTTCATCTGCTGCAGCATAACCAATTCTCCAACCAGTCATTGCATAAGCCTTGGATACCCCATTTATAACAATTGTAAGCTCTTTTATTTCATCATTTAAAGAAGCTATACTAATGTGCTCTCTTCCATCATAAATTAATTTTTCGTATATCTCATCAGAAATAACTATAACATTATTTTCAACTGCCCATTTTGCAATATTTTCTAACTCATCCTTACTGTAGACAGAACCCGTTGGGTTATTAGGACTATTTAATATAATAGCCTTAGTTCTATTTGTTTTAACCTTATTTAAATCTTCTACAGTAAACTTAAAATCATTTTCTTCTTTAGTTTCTACTGGTACATCTACCCCATCAGCTATTCTTATTAATTCTGGGTAACTTACCCAAAAAGGAACCCCATATATAACTTCATCTCCTGGGTTCAATATGGCCATTAGAGCGTTATGTATCGAATGTTTAGCTCCGCTAGATATGATAATATTTTTGTTTTCATAGTTTAACCCATTTTCCTTTTTTAGCTTGTTGCAAATAGCAGTTTTAAGCTCCACTATACCTGATGCAGGAGTATATCTTGTCAAACCTTTTTTAATAGTATCTATCCCTACTTGTTGAATAGCCTCTGGTGTATTAAAATCTGGCTCTCCAGCACCAAAACTTACTACATCAATTCCATCTGCCTTCATAGCCTTAGCTTTAGCCGTAATATCTAATGTAAGTGACGGTTTAATTGCCAAAGCTTTTTTTGATAGTTCTAAATTCATATTATCATTCTCCTCCAATTATTATTTATTCATTATAAATATCCTTTAATATGGATGTAATTATAACCAAAGAATCATCTAAAGCTGGTTTGTTTTGTAATAGAAGTATTTTATAATGCCTATAACCTTCATCAGTAATCTTATAAGTCTTTATAGACCTTCTATCAGGTTCTTCCCACCAACCCTCAATATAACCTTCTGTTTCCAATTGCCTAAGTAATGGATATATCATCCCAGGGCTAGGCTCCCATTTACCCTTGAGTCTAATCTTTATTTCATCTTTGATTTCATTGCCATAAAAATGCCCTTCTGTCAAAAGATGAAGTATATACAATTTTACAAAAGATGTGGTACTCATCTTAGTAGGGAATTGTCTCTGTCTAGTATTAGTAATTTAAGTCAACTCCTTTATCCAGTCCAAATCGTCATATGTGTAGTTCCCAAGTAGTAGCCCTTTTTCATAAAGCTCTCCATGGCAATCAGATCCACCAGTTGCAAAAAGCTTGTATTTTCTCACCAAATTCAAGTATTTATTAGTATCTGCATCCTTGTGTTTAGAATGAACTACCTCTATACCATCAATACCAAGTCCTATAACCTTATCAATGAGCTGCTGATTCTTTATCAGTTTGGGATGGGCCAAAACCGCCTTACCCTTAGCCCTATGTATCAAATCAATAGTTTCCTCTAGATTAGGACCTTCTTTTACTACATAGGCTGCCTTTCCATAATTTAAATAGACACTAAAGGCTTCTTGCATAGATTCGACATAGCCTTTATCGACTAGAACCTTAGCTATATGGGGCCTACCTATATATCCTCCTTGAGAATATTTATAAACCTCATCTAGACTAATAGGAATTTTCATGGAATTCAATTTATCTATTATCTTTATACCTCTCATGTACCTATTTTTCTGAATACATGTAAGCATATCTAAAAGTTCAACATCTTCAACATCAAAAAAATACCCCAATATATGGACTTCTTCATCATCTTCTACAGCACTTAGTTCTACCCCAGGGATTAAAAGAAACTCTTTTTCCATGGCATATCCTATAACTTCTCCATAAGCTTTAATATTATCATGATCAGTTATAGCTAGGCCATACAAGCCTTTTTCTATAGCTTTGTCTATTAAGTCCCTTGGAGAAAGTTTTCCATCTGATTTGTCAGTGTGAACATGTAAGTCTATATACATTATACCATCTCCTAAAATAAAAACTACTAAAAAAACCTGCCATATATAATATGACAGGTTTTTTAGCTTATCTCGGTTCTACGATTAACTTAATTGCAGTTCTTTCTTCACCATCGATTTCTATATCTGTAAAGGCTGGTATACAAATAAGATCTATGCCGCTAGGTGCTACAAAACCTCTTGCTATTGCTATTGCTTTAATTGATTGATTCAAAGCCCCAGCTCCAATTGCTTGAATTTCAGCAGATCCTTTTTCTCTAATTACACCTGCTAAAGCCCCAGCCACAGAATTCGGAACTGATTTTGCCGATACTTTTAATACATCCATTAAAATAGCCCCCTTAACCTAGTTTTAAATTAATATATATTTATAATACTATTAATTTCTAAAAAACTTAATTATTTTGCATATTCAATAGCTCTTGTTTCTCGTATAACGTTTACTTTGATTTGTCCTGGATAGTCTAGTTCATTTTCAATTCTCTTAACTATTTGTCTAGCCGTATGAATTATTTGATTTTCAGTAATCTCATCAGGCTTAACAAGTATTCTTATTTCTCTACCAGCTTGAATAGCAAAAGAATTATCTATTCCATCAAAAGAGTTTGCTATCTCTTCTAGTTTCTGTAGTCGTTTTATATAAATTTCTAAAGTCTCACGTCTTGCACCTGGTCTAGCAGCGGAAATAGCATCTGCAGCTTGTACCAAAACAGCTTCAACTGTTTCTGGTTCACAATCTCCATGATGGGCTTCTATACCATGTATAACTTCTGGTGATTCTTTATATTTTTTAGCTAAATTAACCCCTAACTCAACATGAGGTCCTTCAATTTCATGATCTACTGCTTTTCCTAAGTCATGAAGCAAACCAGCTCTTTTAGCAATAGTAACGTCTGCACCAAGCTCTGCTGCCATCATTCCTGCCAAGTGAGCAACCTCTACTGAATGTTTTAATACATTTTGTCCATATGAGGTCCTATACTTCAATCTTCCTAGATACTTTATTAATTCAGGATGGATTCCATGAACTCCTGCATCAAATGCAGCCTGTTCTCCCTCTTCCCTTATTATCTCATCAACTTCCAATCTTGCTTTTTCTACCATTTCTTCAATTCTAGCTGGATGTATTCTTGCCACCTCTCTTCTTATAGGATCAAACCCAGATAAAACTACTGCTTCTGGAGTATCATCTATTATAAGGTCTATTCCCGTTAGTGTTTCTAAAGTCCTAATGTTTCTTCCTTCTCTACCTATTATCCTACCCTTCATTTCATCATTTGGTAGGGAAACAACCGTAACAGTTGTTTCTGCTACATGGTCTGCTGCATATCTTTGTATAGCAGTAGATATAATTTCTCTAGAGCGCTTATCAGCTTCTTCTTTGGCCCTATTTTCCATTTCCTTAATCATTATAGCAGATTCTTGCATTACCTCTTGCCTAACATCATTTAACAATAATTCCCTAGCCTCATCTGAAGTAAGGCCTGATAGTCTTTCTAATTCTTGTAATTGTTTATCGTATAATGCCGTTATTGCTTCTTCTTTTTCTTCAACTTCTTTAAACTTTTTAGATAAAAGTTCTTCCTTTTTCTCAATACTATCTGATTTTCTGTCTAAACTTTCTTCCTTGTTTAAAATACGTTTTTCAAATTTTTGAAGTTCAATTCTCATCTCTCTGTTTTCTCTGTCGGCTTCATTCCTGATTTTATGAATTTCTTCTTTAGCTTCCAGTAGTAATTCTTTCTTTTTAGCTTCTCCATCTCTAGCTGCATCTTCTATAGTTCTTTTTGCAATATCTTCTGCATTATTTATTTTACCTTCAGCAATATTCCTTCGAATAAGATATCCTACAAAAATTCCTACTACGACACCAAGAGCTGGTATCAATAATTCTTTAATAACCAAACACCTCCATTTTTATAAACTTTTCAAGTTTCAAATTACATTTAATTTATCATTAATAAAAAATAAAATTAAGTTACGTGTATGAATACACGTAACTTAATTTTATTACTATTTCTATATATTGTCAAGACGTAAATTCTAGCTCTAATTGTTGAACAATGGTCTTATCCTGCTTAATATCCACTCTATAGGACTTGGTCCCAATAGAAGATAAGAAATCATTATGGGTAACCATTATAATTTGCCTATTAAAAAATATGGAGTTTTGTTTTAAAAACTCAGCTATATTATATATATACTCATCACTTACATGTTTAGCAGGTTCATCCAATATAAGGGGGCCTTGTATTTTAGGCTTAGTCGTTTCTAAAAAAGCTATTCTTAAGGCCAAGGCTACTATATCTACTACTCCTCCCCCTTTAGATAGTTCTGGCTTTACTTTTATCTCCATATCAGCTGACCTGGTTATAACATAAAATTCAGCATTGGCTTTCCCCCTAAGCTCTTCCAATTCAATAAAAAACTCTATATCATTTTCAAAAACAAATTGAAGACACTTAGTCACTAAGGATTCTATTTGCCTCTTAGCCTGATTCCTAGCAAATTCAGAAGTTTTCTTAAAAAGCTCATTGACCTTTTCTAAAATTTCTCCATCTAAATTCAATTTAGTTAGAACCATATTATTCTGTTCAAAGTCTTCCCTTATCCTCTCATACCTGCCTTCTTCCTTCATCAAGAAATTTTCATAGTCCCTAATTCTACTTTTAAAATCCCTAACTCTTGACTCTCTATCTTCCATTTAATAAGTCCCTCGGAAGCATATCATTAGCTCTTTCTAATAGACTTTCAACTTCTTCATTAAGTCTCTTTATCTCTTCTTCTAAATTTTCAGGTACTATCCCCATCTCTTCTAGTTCTTTCTTAATTTCAGTTTCTTGGCTTTTTAATTGTTCTAGTTTAGCTTCTGCTCTATATTTTAAACTTTTAGATTTTTCTAATCCCTCTTTTAACTCCGCTAATTGTCTTTCATAATCCATTTGTAAAACCTCCCTAATTAAAATGATCCATAATATGGTCTATATCTTTTCCATCTAAAGAGTTTAGGCAAAAAGGACAGGTCTTAAGTTCTTTTAATATAAGGCCATACTCTTCCTTATACTTAGAATAAGCTGCATCTATATTGGCCAGTTCCTTTTTATTAATCTTCTTAAACTCTTGGTTTCTATACAACTTTTCCCTAAGCACTCCTAGTTTACTAGATTTTTCTATGGCCCCACTAAGTTTATCTATAAGTGTATCCAACTCTTCTAACCCATCAAAAGCCTTAATATAGTCCCCGCCTTTAGATATAGATGTCCTATTAGATTCATAGACACCCATTAAGGCTTTTAACCCCAATTCTTTTTTCACTAAAAATTCCAAGTCATTATATAGTAGGGATACCGAATCCACATCTTTTAAAGAAGTTATCAGAGTCTCCACTTCACCTATACTTGATTTGTTTAAAAAATACTTAGATCTTAGGTCCTCAAAAACTTTTTTAGTTTCCAATAGTTTTTTTATGTAAACTAGGTTCCCTTCTAAATCAATAAACTTATTTACTTCTCCTAACCGGACCCCCAAGCTATTATTTTCCAAACTTATAAGGTCTAAAGACTTACCTTTTTTATAAATATCCCTATACCTTCTATATTCATATTCTAAATCTCTTATTAAATAATCTAGTTCATTTATTTTTTCAAGCTTAGATAAATAATTTTCCTGAATGTTTTTCATTTCCAAAGTTAACTTTTCTAAACTTTCCTTATAAACTTCTAAATTTTTCAAATTATACATTTTTAAGTCTATTTCTTTTTCTAGGCGAATAGCAGATTCAAGTTGAATTTTTACGTCATCTAAATACTCGAACTCTTTCATTTCCAAAGTTAACTTTTCATTTCTTTCTTCATAAGTCTTGCTTTCAATCTTTAGATTCCTAAGATCTTTTAAACCCTCTTTTAAA
>CAZRYA010000040.1:8482-10632 GCA_964604235.1 uncultured Tissierellaceae bacterium
AAGTAGCCACAAATCTCCTAACTCCGATATGGCTGGTTCTTTTAAAGCTTCATCCACAAGATCTACACCTACTAATTTTCCAATTGCACTTGCCTTAACGCTTCCTTTTTCTGAAAGTAAAAAAGGCCCCTCCAATTGATCACTCATATTAATTGATTTACTAGTCGTGTTATCTAAAAAAATCTTAGTCATACAAGTAATATCTGTCACCTCTTGGGGTACTGAAGTTCCAAATCCTTCGAACTTCATCTCATTCCCTTTAGGATCTATAATATAATATATATTCTTACTTAAACTTCGATACCTCTTAATAGCATTACCATCATTAAAAAAAACTGTAACACTACACTCACTTTCCCCTTCCCTAATAAAATAATCTCCTGAAGGTTCATTAAATAAGGCCCATTTTATACCTCTCAATATGGCTGTTTTCCCAGTGTCTGATGGTCCAACTATTACATTTAGCTCTTGAGACAAGTCCATATCAGTATACTTATGGGACTGGAAATTTTCTAAAATTACCCTACTTATATACTTCAATTAATCACCTTCCATATCTCTCATTTGTATATTAGCTATTCTCTTTAAAGCTTCTTTTCTAATTTCTTCTGGAACTCCTTCTGATATAGAAACTTCCATTAAAACTTCATTTATATCCATCTTCTCAAAATCTATGGTCTCATCTATCATCTGCTTAAACTCATAAATTCTTTCACTTTTAAAGACAAACTTTTCAATAGCTTCCCTATCAAGAACTTCCTCCCCATTTAAAGCTGTCTTCAAATAGACTTCTTTTAAGTTTATTTCTTTCTTACTCACTTCTATTATAACAACTTTAGGCCTTCTTTTCATCTCACTTAAACTATTGGTTATCCTAACTAGACTTCCTGGATTAATAAAGTACTTACCATTTATATTTAAAGTATTATAGCCCGAATGATAATGACCAGATAAGACTATATCAGCCTTAGTATCAACTATATTATCAATCAAAGTATAGTCTACACCTTCAAAAAACATTTTCTCTAATAGCATTCCATGAACCATGTGAATTGAATAATCTACAGATGTATCTATTTCCCTTGGAGAATAATACTTTAGTTTATCAGGCCCATCTATATTGAATATATAGGGTTGACCTGATAATTGTACCCTGACCCCATCTTTTTCAAGTATTACAATTTCATTGTCAATTACATTTAATATGTCTATAGTATCCAATAAGCCTAACATGGTCCTATTTATAGTATCTGGATTATGACCATATATATCATGATTTCCAGATATTATATAAGTTGGCACTTCTATTTTCTTTAAGACCCTTGCAAATCTATTTATTATAGATACAGAAGTATCCGGCCTATCAAATAAATCTCCACCATGTAATACATAGTCCACTTCTTCCCTTTGAGATATTTCCACTACTTCTTCAAACTTCTTTTCTAGAGTGTCTTGAAAATTATCTAGCCTGTTTTTTGGATTAGATCCTCTTATATGGGTATCTGTAAAGTACAAAAATTTCATAATATTTCAACTCCTATTAAAATAACCTCCATATGGAGGTTATTATTCATTGTCTTCTATTTCTTCAGACTTATCTTCATCCTTATCCTTAGAAGAAGTGTCACTCTTGTTTAAATCCCTTATTGCTTGTTCTATCTCATTCATTACATCTGGGTTCTCTTGCAAGAAATCCTTGGCATTTTCTCTACCTTGACCAAGTTTATGTTCTCCATAACTATACCAAGAACCAGACTTATTAACTATATCTAAATTAACGCCTACATCTAGAATATTTCCTTCTTTAGATATTCCTGTACCATACATTATATCAAACTCAGCTTGCTTGAAAGGAGGCGCTAGTTTATTTTTTACAACCTTTATCCTAGTCCTATTACCAATCATCTGATCTCCCTGTTTCAAAGTTTCAATCCTTCTTATATCCATCCTAATACTTGCATAGAACTTAAGTGCCCTACCACCAGTTGTAGTTTCAGGGCTACCAAACATAACCCCTACTTTTTCCCTAAGTTGATTTATAAAAATTATTATCGTATTAGACTTATTTATTGCTCCAGCCAATTTTCTAAGGGCCTGAGACATAAGTCTTGCCTGAAGACCTATATGACTATCTCCCATTTCTCCTTCAA
>CAZRYA010000041.1:0-10496 GCA_964604235.1 uncultured Tissierellaceae bacterium
ACTAGGGAAGTTCTTAGGTAATTCCTGGGGCTTCCTTCCTTTATATTTACCTTCTTTCTTTGCAATGGCAATACCTTCCTCTTGTCTTTTTCTAATCTTATTTCTTTCTTCTTCAGCTATAGAGCCTAAAACTTCAATAAGGATATTATTTACCATCTTAATTACCCAGGTATTCTCTTCTGGAAGATCCATCAGGGTGGTAGGTATATCTAAAATCTTAGTTCTGACTCCCTTATCATTTAACCAGGACAATTCATTTTTTATCATTTGCTTATTCCTGCCAAACCTATCCAATTCCTTAACTACTAAGGTATCTCCTTCACGAAGTATATCCTTTAACTTCAAATAATTATTTCTATTAAAATCTTTTCCAGACTGCTTATCAATATAAATATTTTCATCTTTAAGTTCTTTATCATATTCTTTTAGAGCCTCAATTTGTCTTTGTGGATTTTGGTCTTCATCTGAGATTCTTATGTAGGCAAATTTCATTACTTAACCTCCTATGTGTACTTTTAGAGTGTAAAATTACTAGAGTACACTTTTATATAAATTATAGCCTAAAAAACCTATATAATCTATACTTTTTAAGAAGTTCTATATGTACTCGATAGGGTATACCCTAATTGAACATGATATATATATATATGCTTTAAATTTAAAAACAAACAAATTCTTTTATATATATGAGATTATTGATATAATCAATATAATAGAGGATAACTGGTTGAGTATATAATTGTTGTTAAGTAATTGAGAAAAATATGAATAACTTAGGAAATATTAAATTCAAAACTTATATAAGAAATTCGTTAGGATAAATAATCATCTGGAGGTAAAAATGTTAAAATTAATTTATGATAGAACCCTTGAATATGCAAACAGTATATCTAAAGATAAAAGAAAGAAGATAGGGCAATTTTTTACTGAGCCTTCAACTGCATACTATATGGCTAGTTTAATAAAATTTCATGATAATATGAAGATTTTAGATGCAGGGGCTGGTACTGGAATTTTAGCTGCAGCAGTATGTATGAAAGCTTTGGAATATGGGATAAAAAATTTAAGTATAGATTTATATGAAAACGATGAAATTGTAATATCTTTATTGGTTGAGAATATGGAACTTTTAAAAAAGCACTTAGATTCGGAGGGATTAACTTTAAAATATGAGATAATAAATAAAAACTTTATTTTAGATAATAAGGATATTTGGATTGATAACACCGTAGGTCATTATGAAGTTGTAATAAGTAATCCACCATATAAAAAAATTGGAAAAAATGATGAAGAAGCTTTAATTATGAAAGAGATAGTTCATGGTCAACCCAATATATATTTTCTATTTATAGCCATGGCCATAAAATCATTAAAACCTAATGGGCAATTAATTTCTATTAATCCTAGAAGTTTTACAAGTGGATTATATTTTAGTGCATTTAGGAAATGGTTTTTAGATAATGCAGGTATTTCAGATATTCATTTATTTGTAGACAGGGACAATGTTTTTAAATCGGATAAGGTTTTACAAGAAACAGTTATAATAAAGGCAATTAAAGAACAAAAAATTGATAAAGTAGATATTACCACTAGTACAAATTCTAAATTTGATGATGTAAAAGTGATAAAAGTAAAGAGTGATAAAATAATTCATAATGGATTTATTTTAATTCCATCTAATGAAGAGGAAATAGAAGTACTAAATATTATTAATAGTTGGGATTATGACATGATAAAATTGGGTCTTAAACTATCTACAGGAAAAGTAGTGGACTTTAGAGCAAAGGAATATATTCATAAAGATAATTCAGGGAATACCGTTCCCCTATTGTGGGCTGATAATATAAAGAATAACTATATAATACACCCAGTGAAAGCTATAAAAAGCCCACAATATATAGCTAATATAGCCCAAACGGAATCACTACTTATGCATAATAAAAATTATTTAATAATTAAACGATTTAGTAGTAAAGAGGAAAAAAGAAGGCTACAACCAGCAATACATTTAAAGGAAACGATTAACTCTTCAAATTTGGGCATAGATAATAAATTAAACTATATAAATGGTAATTTATCGGAAGAAGAGTTATATGGGCTATTTGGAATATTTAACTCAACTATATTGGATATATACTATAGGATATTAAATGGATCCACTCAAGTTAATGCTACAGAGTTAAATGCAATACCGCTACCGAATAGAGAGACAATAAAAGAATTGGGGTCACAAATTATTAAATTAAATGATCTGTCTACCAGAACATGTGATAATTTAATTTTAAATATAATTTTGAAAGGAAAGGATAATTTATGGGCAAGTTAGAGGAGGCTTTAGATGTTTTAATACAATTAGGACTGCCAAAACAACAACAAAATGATAGAAGTGCCTATACTCTTCTGGCACTTTTGAAGTTAAAAGAAAATGATAGTTGGGGTAAAGCTAGTATAAACCTTTTAAGAATTTATGATATTATGGAGATTATAAAAGATTCATATGGGCTAGAATATGCCCCTAATACAAGGGAAACTATAAGAAGACAAACTATCCATCAATTTGTAGAGGCAGGTATCATTGTGCAAAATGTAGATGATTTATCAAGAGCAACAAATTCGCCAAAGAATAACTATTCTATTACGGTTGAAGCATTAGAGGTTATAAAAAGTTATAAAACTACAGAATGGAAAGAAAAATTATATAAATTTTTTAAAGATAAGGATAAATTAATAGAAAAGTACAGGATGGAAAGAGATATTCATCAAATCCCAATTATAATTGGGAATGAAGAATTTAATTTATCATCTGGAGAACATAATGAATTACAAAAAGAAATTATTGAAAAGTTTACTCCTGTTTTTGCTCCAGGTGCTAAAGTGTTGTATCTTGGAGATACTTCAAAGAAGCATTTATATATTCTAGAAAATGAGTTGGAGATTTTAGGAATAAAAGTGACTCAACACGATAAATTACCTGATATAGTCCTTTATGATAGTAAAAAGAATTGGTTATATTTATGCGAGGCTGTGACAAGCCATGGGCCAATAAGCCCGAAAAGATACTTTGAGTTGGAAGATATGTTAGAAGACTGTACGGCTGGTAAGATTTATGTTAGTTGTTTCCTAACATTCTCGACATTTAAAAAATATTCAGATGAAATTGCTTGGGAAACTGAGGTTTGGATAGCTGAAAACCCAACCCATCTACTTCATTATAATGGTGATAGATTTATGGGACCTAGATAGTTTTTTATAGTATTCATATATGAAATATCACATTTATATACTAGAGGTTAAAATTTTTTTCATCATGCTGAAACAAGCAAAAAGTATATAGATATAATCTTGTATACTTTTTGCTTTTATTTAAAATAAAAAGTATCCCCTTATAAGGACTAAACTCTATTTGTAACCATGGGCATTATTTGTTCTCAATATTAATAATCTCAATATCGGTATCTTTTTTATAATCAAATATAGCATAATTTATATATCTTTTATCTTTTACTGATAGGTATGTTATGCCATTAAAACCTACATCCTTCGCAATGGAAGATATTATATTAGTAATAATATATTGAATCTTAAAATCATTATTTTCAGAATTGACAGGAACTACCTCTTCAATGAAACCTTGAAACCCATAGCCAAATAGTTGATTTATTTTCAACATCTTCAAAGGCTTAATTAAACGAAGTGTAGCAAATGTGTAACCAAATGGACCTGAATTGGGGACTTCCAGATATAGGGCATTTTTATTATTCGAACAATATAGAACTGGGAAACCTATGGTATTATATCTATTTTGTCGTGTATTTTCTATCGGTGGTTCCCACATCTTATCAGCTAGATGAGATAAGTTATCTTTATTAACCCTGGCTCTGTACATTCTTTTTGATGGATATAATAGAAGGTAGTTCCCCTGATGATAAAGATTTTTAATAAAGTTGTATATGCCATTAAAAATATGACTTTGTGAAATAAGATATGGATTTTTCAGAAATTCATACTGTAAATTTACGAGGTCTGAATATGAATAAATCTGGGCTATACTCTTTATTTCTTGCTTAATTTGGGTATAAGAGTGCCCATAAAATGCCTCCTCAAAGTATCTAATGTCTTCGGTTGTATAGACTTCATCATATAAATCAAATTTAGAATAGTCAATTTTATCCCTATAATTTATACCACTTCCATTTCCGCAGTGGCATTTTATATGATTGGCAATATCTTCATAATAATACTCATCAAAGCCAATTACATCATGAATTAAATCCATAATGGAAGAAACCCTATTATATTTACTGAAGATTTCCTCTGGTTTATCTTCCTTATCATTAAAGATTTTTTTAATACTATGATGTAGTCCAATCATAAATTGTCCATGGCTACATCTTTCGCATGATTGTATATGTTTCATCACTTCTTCAGCAAATTGAGAAAATAAATATTCTTTTATTGTATTAATATCATCTTTATCTGAAAGATATAGATCACCAGTTAATATTTGATTACCACAATTATCACAGGAAAAGTTTATTCCTTGATTTTTGATTGCATGAGAATCAAAATATCTAAGTGGTCTTGAAAGTGTTGAAGTTACAAAATAATGTTCTAGATTTTCAATAAAATTAAATTCTACACACTGTTGACATATCAATAGACTCATTCCTTCAATTTATATTATTTTAAGTTACTATGGATATCAGCAAGGGACTTTTTTATTTCTTTAATTCTTTTATTTTTATTCTCTTTTTCTAATCTTTTTTCTAGGATAAATAATAATGCAGATAATACTATAGAAAAGTGTTGCTTACACTCATTATCATCCAACTCATGGACACCCTTGCTTAAAATATCATATAATATTCTTTTATTAATATCTTCTCCAAAATGTATGTTTAAAGTTTTTATTTTCTCCTCCATTCTTTTTTCTTTAAACTGCTCTAATGTAACCCCTTGAATATTCTCGGATTCCTTTTTAAATATATCAAATATAGTTCTTTCAAACACCCTCCTTAAATATACAAAAGCACCTGCTCCAACTCCATGGCTTGATAAGCCTATTGCAGTATTTAATTCCTTATAATCCTTTTTTGTTAATATCTTACTATATTTTTTAATAAATCTTTCAAATTCAATCCTTGATGGATATTGACCAATTTTTATTAGTTGGTAACTATCTGTAAGGTGAAATGTACTCTGTAGATGATGACCTTTTTTACAGGTGGCAGTAATAGTGAAATTTCTATTTTCATCTATATAATGTTTTTCAAAGTATTTCAATCTATTTATCCATTTTTCTTGAGCAAAATCATAGGCAACTTCACACTCCTCATTAGCCCACATATAGCTATGTGAGTCTATTAAGCTATCCTTTAATTCGTCGGGCATATCCTTCCCCTTAATATAAATTATTTCTTCTTTATCACAAATGGGACAGTATTTGATTTCTTCTGTTTTGGAAAATACTAATTCTTTTATAAATTTAAAATGATTATTTTCATAATATAAATCAGAATATAATATATCTGGTCCTCTAGTTTCCGTGACTTCTGTTAAAATTTCATCTGTAGCTTTATAGATTAATTCAGTTTCTATGTTGTAACTAGTATACAAAGGACTTATAAATAAAAATTCAAATTCTTTCATTTTATAATCTTTTATGTTACTTTTCATTTCATATTCTCCTCTCGCTAACATTAATATAACTTTAACATACTTAATACTTTTATTATAGTGTACTTTATTGCAACTTTCGCAGTAGGCATCATATTGACATTTACACGATACAATGAATTACTCTAAAAATCATCTACTATATCATCTAAAGTATTTAATAATTCTTGCAATAATAAAAACTTCTTAACATTGTAATACAAAACCAATTTACTTATTACAATATTAAGGGAATGTATTTATAGTTATTGACAGGAAATACAATTTAAACTATAATACAAATAAGAAGGTGATTGTATGAATAAGGATGATAGATATTTATCTGATATTAAGGATAAAACATCAGTTAGTGCAAGGGTTAATAGTCTCATTATAGATATGTACAAAGAAAGTGAGATCCCAATAAGTTTAGTTATTGAAAGTAGCCTAATTAACTTTTTAAAACTGGAAGATGATGATAAAATTAAATTTTTAAGTGAAAATCTTCCTGAAAAGGTAGAAGTATCGGAATTAAAAAAAACCAATGACGAATGGAAAACTTTTTTAAATAAGTATTTGAAAAACCTTGCTATAGTTTCTTCAGTATCAACAGCTTTGCTTGCGGGTACAGGAATAGGTGCAATTTCATTAATTGGGGGAGTACTGGGACTAGTTGGTTTAGGGGCTACTGTTGATAAAATGTCTATAGAAGGTAAGAAACAGAATAAAAATAAAAGTTAGTGTAGTGAAGCAAAAATATATTTAGCATTAAAGCATAAATTATATTCCATGCATAAAGTGTCCAAATATATATATGGGAGGTGTATTTAATGAGTAATATGCTAAAATCTTTTATTAATGTAAACGAATTAGATGCGAAGAATAGTATGGTTCTAGCAATTTGTGTTGTAGGGGTCTTAGGGATAGTAGAGATAGTAAAAAATACTGTAGATAGTGTACTATCTTGAAATGTAGTATAGGGTTTAAAAATATAAATTATGTCATGCAAATTTAGAAATATTTGAACTGTGTTTATTAGATAGAAGGGGGTATATTATGGGGCATTGCAAAGGAAGGATAACTAAGATTGAAAAAAGTGAAACTACATCTTGTACCTTGACACAGGGAATAAAGGGGCATGAGCAGTACAAATATGATAATTCAGATAAATATAATGGAAGCAATGGAAGTTATACTAGTAATTATCGCACTGAATATAGTGTAGATTTATATCTTACAGTATATGGGGAGGAACCTGGGAATGATAAGAGGATAAAGATAGATATTAGAGATGATATTCTACAAAAAAATAATTTAAAAAGAATTTCTCAGAAGAGAATGGATGAAGTAATAAAAAATAATGTAGGTAAAAAGGTTAGTTTTATTATGAAAGATGATAAAATTATTTTTGATGAAGAACAACTTATATTGTAGGGATATTCTTGTAATAAATAACATGATATATTAACATATATCCTTGGAGCTCTGCTTCCCCTTTCTCCAGGACTAGAGAATGGTTTTTCTTGCTATAATAAAAATAAGCAAAGAGCATACAATGGACTATATCCCTGTATGCTCTTTGCTTTCTATAAAGTAGGCAAGAAAAATTTTAATAGTCAAGGGCGAGAAGTGGTGTTTTTCTCGTTTATATACCCTTGACTATTAAAAAATGAACGACACTCTATTTATAGATAAAACTAGACAACCAGTCCTATTTCTTCAAAAATTTCATTTCCCATTTTACAAATGGATCATAGGAACTAATGCTAAACTCTGCATCAAATATATTGCCATTTTTGGATTTAAGACCTTTTAGGACTGCTTTATTATTTTTAAGTATTCTCTTTACAAAGGTCTTATTTACTTTTTTACCAAAGGCCTTGAAATATTTATCATCTTTCCATAGGCTAAAGTTACACTTTGGCTCATCTTTAAAACCTTCACAATAGAAGGATTTACTGGATTCATAGATATTCTTGCCACATTTAGGGCATCTTCCGATTATTTCTTTATCTTTAGGTCCAGTCCCCAGGTCTTCAGCCCTAAACTTATTCTTATTTATTATTATGGAGATATTTTCTTTTATGTGGTTAATAAAGGCATTTTCACTTTCTATACCTTTTTCTATTTCTATTAGTTTCTCTTCCCATTTAGCTGTAGTTTCAGCAGACTTAATTTCTTCAGGTACTACCTTTATTAGATTTCTTCCATAGTCTGTGCTTATTAGATTTTTCTTTTCTCTTTTAATATAGTTTCTTTTAATAAGGCCTTCTATTATTCCTGCCCTTGTTGCTGGAGTACCTAATCCTTTTTCCTTTATATATTCCTTTAATTCATCATCTTCTATTTGTCTGGATATGTTCTCCATGGTAGATAGGAGGGTGGCCTCTGTATATCTCTTTTTGGGGCTAGTTTTCTTTTTAAGTATCTCCGAGTTTAATAATTTTACTATATCATTTTCTCTATAATTAAAGCTAATCTCCTCTTCAGTAGACTTATTTTTATAAAAAGCATTAATTACCTCTTCGTAACCAAAATCTATTATATTATTAAACCTTCTTTTGAATAAGTAATTATTTACATCAATTTCTATTTCTGTTTCCAGGTATCTTTTAGGGAAGGAAAATGCAGAAATCATTCTTACTATAACTAATTTAAGAACATTTCTTTCCTTTTCACTAAGACTACTAGGATTATAGCTAGAAATCTTATTTGTAACCAAAATGGCATGATGATCACTTACTTTTTTATCATCAATGACTCTAGAGCCTAAATTTAGACCCTTTAAAAGGATTTTATCTATGAATGGACTTATGGTATTAATTCCTTTTTTTATATCCTTTAGAAGCCCTTCTAGGCCTGACTCCATATCAGTAGTTAAATATTTTGAATCTGTTCTTGGATAAGTGAGAATTTTATGTTTTTCATACAAAGATTGGGCTGTATCTAATGTCTCTTGAGCCGTATATCCGTAAATATTATTTGCTTCTTGTTGTAATGATGTTAAGTCGAATAATTGTGGCCTTTCTTTTTGTTTTTCCTTCTTTTTTATGGATGTTATTATTCCATCTTTGCCTAAATTACTTTTTACCTCTTCTAATTCCTTCATATCGGAAAATTTACTTTCATTATCCTTATAGTATAAGGCCTTTAAATCTCCTTCAAACAATCCTTCTAATTCAAAATAATCTTCAGGTCTAAAGTTTTCTATTTCTATATCCCTTTCTACAATAATATTGAGGGTAGGGGTTTGAACTCTACCTACAGAAAAGGTGGTATTATGTTTTAAAGAAAACAGTTGGCTAAAGTTTATACCATATAGCCAATCAGCCTTGGCTCTAGATAGGGCTGATTGGTATAGGTTGAAATATTCACTATTAGGTTTTAGATTGCTAAATCCATTTAAAATAGATTCATCTGTCATGGAAGAAATCCATAGTCTTTTTACTGGCTTTTTACAGTTTGCCTTATAGTAAATATATTCAAATATTAATTGTCCCTCTCTCCCACTATCTGTAGCACATATGATTTCTGTTACTTCAGGTCTTTCCATAAGGCTTTTTATTATATTATATTGGGACTTGGTGGCTTCTTTAATTTCTGTTTTAAAATTACCCGGAAGTAGGGGTAGATTATCCATAGACCAAGTATTATATTTTTTATCATAGGCAGGGGGAAGGGATAGACCAATTAAATGGCCTACTGCCCATGTAATATAGTATTCCCCATTTTGAAAATATCCATTTCCCCTAGAATTTACTTTTAAAACTTTTGCAATGTCACTGGCCACAGATGGCTTTTCACTTATGATTAATTTCATAGAATTGTCCTCTCTATCTTTCCACAGTGGAAATTACAAGTTTGTCCTTTGGTAGGCTAGGATTTTCTTTGAATTCCTTTACTATATTATCTAAGGAATTTAATTTAATCTTAAGTCCCTTTAAACCATAATCTATTAGATTTTCTTTTACCTCTTCAGTTTCTATTATTTCATCGTGCTTTAAATTCATATCTAGAAGATTATTTAATTCATTTTGTCTTAAAATCTTTTCACTTAGTAATTCTTCCTGAGGAAATGTTTTTTTGACTTCTTTTTCTGCATTTATTATATCATTGTTTATCTTATCTATAGCATTTTCTATTCTATCTTTTCTTTCATCTAGCTTGTTAATTATATTTTCAATCTTAGTTATATTACCTAGGGCTGATTGGCCTAAGTCTACATTATATTTTAAATTCCCTTTTACTATAATATTGGGTGTATCTCCAAAGTAGGGCATAACTAGGGAAAGATTAAAGTCCTTATATTTACCTATAGGTATTTCCTCCCTTGTCATTAATTTTTTATAATCTACTAGGGAATTCAGCATTTCCCCTGCCTTTACCCTATCTTCAAATATTCTTCCTGCTATAGATATTTTAAACTTTTCATTACCCTCTGGATCTTTAATAGTTTGTATATTTCTTCTTTCAATATCCTTTATTACAGCTTCTAAGTGGGAATTATTGGATTGTAAGTCTTTTGGTAACTGGAAATTAAGCTTATTTTCCATTTTATATCTCTGATTATTAAAGGATGATTTAAGCATTTTAAGTTTCTGTACTTCCATATCTATCTCCATCTTCTCTTTAATTAAAGGATTGCCTGTAGCTATGGCCTTAACTTCTGCAAAGGATAAGACAGAATCATCTATATCTTCACAGTTTCTGGATATGGATTTGGAAGTCATTATTTGGGATATAAACTTCTGTTTTTGCTCTACAAGTTGCCATAAATAGCTGTCGAAGGTATTTTTGGTTACATACCTATAGATGTCAACTTCCTTGTTCATATTGCCCTG
>CAZRYA010000042.1:0-332 GCA_964604235.1 uncultured Tissierellaceae bacterium
ATGATGAAATTTTATTGAATAGGGGATTTGGCTATAGTAACAGGGAGCTAGCTGTAAAAAATGATTCTCAGACTAAGTTTCCAATTAGTTCCCTTACCAAGCAGTTTCTAGGTGTGGGTATAATCAAAATGAAGATAGGGGAAAATTAGACTTTAATGACCCTATAAGTAAATATATAGGTGGATTTGGATCAGGAGACAAGATTAGTATCCATAATCTTTTAACCCATACTTCAGGCCTAAAGGATATAACTAGGTCTTATGAATTTTATCAACTGGAAGATTCCAGTGGAGAAAAAGTTTTAGACCTAGTAAGGGGAGAGGATTTAATTT
>CAZRYA010000042.1:343-10335 GCA_964604235.1 uncultured Tissierellaceae bacterium
AACCATGTTAACTATATTGTATTAGGTGAAATCTTAGAAAAATTATCAGGCCAGACTTTAGAAGATTATTTTTATTACAATTTCTTTAAACCTTTAGGAATGAAAAGCACAGGCCTTGCCTATGGTAAAAGATCGGGTTTTAACATAGCAACCCCTTATGAGGGATACATGGACCTGTATGAAATAGAAGACAAGATAATGTTATCAAAGCTCCATGGAGCTGGGAGTATATACTCTACTGTGGAAGATATGTATAGGTGGACAGAGGCCTTAGAAGGAGAGGTGATCCTGTCTAAGGAGGAGAAGGAAATATTATTTAGAGGTTATGAGGATATGGGAAATATGACTAAGTATAGCTACGGATTAATGGTTGGTGAACTTGGGAAATACAATTTCTATCAACATGATGGATCAACTTTTGGTTTTTCTTCTCTGCTTAGTAAGATAGATGAAAAAGACCTAACAGTTATTATTTTAGCTAATAAGAGGCAGATGGACCTCTATAAGATAAATGGAGGCCTTCAAAGGATAAGCCAGGGAGCCAAGGTGGACTTAGATGGCATTCCAAAGTTTCCAAAAGAGATAAAGCTAGATAAGAAAGCCTATGAAAATTATGAGGGGACCTATAGTTTAACTAGTCCCATTGATGGATTTGTTTTCTCTATGAAGGTTTTTCAAAAAGAGGAGGAGTTATTTTTACAGGTGGATAATCAAGATCCTATTAGGATATATCCAATGGGAAATGACAGTTTTTTTACTAGGGAGATAGAAGCTAGCTTGAAGTTTCACCTAGAAGATGGAAGGGCTGAAGCTTTAACTTTTACACAGATGGATGTGAAGTTTTATGGAAAGAGAAAAAATAATAATTAGGCTTATTAAATCTGTTATAATATTAATATAGATAAGGGGTGTAAAATATGAAGAAGAGAATATTATCAATATCATTAGTATCTATGGTATTTTTAGGAAGTCTGGCAGGTCCTATCCACGGTGAAAAAATCAATTTACAATTGAATAATAAGGATTTTCAATTGACTAATAGTGGCTTTTTAGAAAATGGTCACGTATACTTACCAGTTAGAGAAGTTGGAGATGGAATGGGCTACCAGGTAGAGTGGGACTTAGAAAATAAGGCAGTGGACCTTTTAAGGGGAAGTGAGAGCTTAAAGCTTTATTTAAATGAAAGGGATATAATTTTAAATGGCAAGGAGGCCAATTTAAACCAAGAGACCCTGGTGAGAAATAGTAGGCTTTATACCAGTGTGGATACTTTTTCAGAGTATTTGGAGAATTTGGTTGCCTTAAATAAAGGCTATGAAAAAGTAGCCATAAATCAGTTGAAGATAAGTGAAGAGGATTTTTTTAAGGAATCTACTAATAAGGACTTAAGGGAAAAACTTGACAGCTACATGGAAGCCTATGTAGACTACCAAAACTTCCAAGGTTCGGTTTTAGTTGCCAAGGATGATGAAATTCTTTTAAATAAGGGTTATGGCTATAGTAATAAGGAGCAATTTATAAAAAATAAGCCCCAGACAAAGTTTGCAATTGGATCTATAACGAAACAGTTTGTAGCAACGGGAATTGTCCAACTTGAAGAAGAGGGAAGCTTAAATTTTGAAGATAAATTAAGCAAATACGTAGAGGGTTTTAAAGATGGTGATAATATTACACTTCATAATCTTTTAACCCATAGTTCAGGCCTTGTAAATGTAACTAACCTACCAAACTTCTATAGCTTAGAGGGGAAGGGGCCAGAAGAAGCGGTTGAATTGGCAAAAGGAGTAGACTTGTCATTTAAGCCAGGTGAGGCTTTTGAATATAATAACACTAACTATATACTACTAGGTATGATTTTAGAACAGGTTTCAGGCCTATCACTGGAGGAATATTTCCACAAGAACTTTTTTGAACCAGTGGGAATGAAAGATACAGGAATTGCTTACGGTAAAAGGCCAGGCTTTAACATAGCAAGTCCCTACCAAGGCTACATAGAAACTTATGAAGTTGATGATAGGCCTCTACTTGCCAATGCCTATGGGGCGGGAAATGTTTATTCAACAGTTGAAGATATGTATAGGTGGGATCAGGCCCTAGAAGGTGACAAAATTCTTTCTAAGTCAGGTAAGGAAAAGTTATTTAAGGGTCACACAGATATTGGTAATGGAGTTAAATATGCCTATGGTTGGATGGTATCTAGTAATGATGGTAGGGAAGTCTACCAACATGATGGATCTACCTTGGGATTTTCAGCTTTTTCAACTAAGCTTGTGACAGATGATTTAACGGTAATTATTCTAGGCAATAGGAGGCTTTTAAATCTGTATAGTTTATCAACAGACCTTCAAAACATAGTTTATGGTCTAGATGTTAAGCTAGAAGATATAGCTAGATTTCCACAAGAGATAGATATGGACCCTAAAGAGTTTAAGAAGTATGAAGGGGAATATGTCCTAGTAAGTCCTATGGACGGGTCTAATATGGCTATGAATATATTAGGGGAAGATGGGTCTATATTTTTACAAATGGAAGGCCAAGACAGGATAGAAATATTTCCATTAGGAGATAATAAGTTTTTCACAAAAATTCTTGAGTCAAGTATAGAATTTGTGGCTGATAGCAGTGGGGCTTATAATGAACTTACATTTACACAAATGGGGATTAAATTTAAGGGGACCAGGCAAGGTCATCTTAAAGAAGAAGTGAAATTACCATCTGAAATTTTAAATAAGTATGTAGGTTTATATAAGCTTGAAGAAGGTCTGGATATGAAAATAGACCTAAGGGGAGAGGATTTATTTGTAAGTCCAACAGACCAACCTAGTTTAAAGTTGCTTCCTGTTTCAGACACTAAGTTTGAAATATTTGGGGTAGATGCATCAATAGACTTTAAGTTAGAGGCTGATGGAAGTGTAAAATATTTTGACTATGTTCAAGGGTCATATAGGGGAATTGGAGAGAGAAAATAGGAAGAAGAGGTTGAGTCTTGGCTTAACCTCTTCTTTTTTATTATTTATGTTTTTTTAATAGTTGGTCTTTAATATTCCATAGGTCTTGGGATAGGTCTATAAAGTACCTGTGAGGGTTGTCTAACCTTTTTACTTCATCCCACATAGTATCTAGCTGGTCATTACAGTAGGATTTTATTTGATGAACATTAGGGCTTTCATATACTGATTTTCCCTTATCAAATATTTGTACTAGTAGTTTTTTAGCAGTGAAGTTAGTTAGGGTCTTCCTCTTCCAAGTATAAACAGGATGGAAGATTTCATAGGGTTTACTTGGGTCTATTTCCTCTTCATGAAGGGTTATAACATCGGCAATGGCCTTATTGCTAGTATTATCAAAAAGTCTATAAACTTGCTTAAAGCCAGGTGTAGTAATTTTGCCAACATTTTCACTTACCTTTATCTTAGAGATGATTTTTCCATCTTTTTCAACAGAAGTAAGCTTATAAACCCCGCCAAAAACAGGTTGAGACTTAGCAGTAATCAGTCTTTCACCAACTCCGAATAGGTCTATACTAGCCCCTTGTACTAGAAGGTCACGTATTACATATTCATCAAGAGAAGATGATGCTATTATCTTACAATCTTGGAAACCAGCTTCATCAAGCATTTTCCTACATTCTTTGGACAGGTAGGCCAAGTCTCCACTATCTATTCTTATTCCCTTAGGCCTGTATCCATTTGGAACTAGTTCTTCATTGAAAATTTTTATAGCATTAGGTATACCTTCTTTTAAGGTATTGTAAGTATCTACTAATAGTACACAGTCGTTAGGATATACTTTAGCATAGGCACGGAAAGCATCTATTTCACTTGGAAACATTTGAACCCATGAATGGGCCATAGTTCCCATGGCAGGAATATCAAAATCCCTATCTACTATAGTATTTGCAGTACCGATACAGCCACCTATATAGGCTGCCCTGGCACCTAATATAGCCCCTTCATAACCTTGGGCACGGCGTGAACCAAATTCCATAACTCCACGGCCAGCTGCTGCTCTAACAATCCTATTGGATTTTGTTGCTATTAGACTTTGGTGGTTAATAGTAAGCAAAACCATAGTTTCAATTAGTTGAGCTTGGATAACAGGACCACGGACAATCACTATAGGTTCTTGTGGAAATATGGGAGTTCCTTCAGGTATAGCCCATACATCACAAGTAAATTCAAAGTCTTTTAAATAGTTTAGAAACTTATCACTAAAAAGATTTTTGGATTTAAAGTAATCAATGTCTTCGCTATCAAACTTTAAGTTCTTTAAGTACTCTATTAATTGTTCAACACCAGCCATAATAGCAAATCCGCCATCATCTGGAATGGATCTAAAGAACATATCAAAGTATGCAATTTGATCCTCCATATTGTTTTCTAAATATCCATTCGCCATTGTAAACTCATAGAAATCTGCCAACATGGTAAGGTTTTTTCTTTCCTTCCAGTCTAAACTTATCATTTAAAAAATCTCCTTTTACTTTATATTTATATTAATTATAACTTAAAAGAAGATAAAAGTGTAATAAATATAAGTTGGCTAGGGGGGAAAGACCTAAAATTGTGAATAAAGCAAATTATATGTAGTCTAATATCATAAAAGGGATACTTTTTTATCAATCTTTGTTATATATTATAGTTAACCAATTAAAGATGATATTTAACTACATAAATATCTTGTTTAATTAGTCTTTCCTTTTAAATTAATATAAAGAAAGCTCCTGAGAAGTGCATTTCTCAGGAGCTTTCTTGTTAAAAGAAACCCATCTACTTAAGTAGATGGGTTGTGTCTATCTATTTAATAATTTATAGCCCTTATCGGTAATCGTAAAAGTATTAAGAGGGTTAGAATTACAATTCTTAATGTTACAACCCATACAATTTCCACCACAAGATGGTGGACTAGTGTCCTCTTTCATATAACCCATTTGAATTAATTGGCCAATAAGGCTTGTTACCATTTCAATGGATATATTTAAACTATCAGCTATGGCTGACTTAGACAAGACATTTGATTCGTTAATTAACTTAAGAACATCTCTTAACATAAGCCACCTCCTAGAATCCCATTAAAGAACCTAACTGATAAACTAATACAGCCATAATCCAAGCAATTGCAAAGGTATAAAGTGAGATAAATAGGGCCCACTTATAGGAACCAGTTTCTTTTTTTACAGTTCCAATAACAGCAGCACATGGAGTATAAAGTAAAGTCATAACCATAAAAGATACGGCAGAAAGTGGAGTAAAGGCTTGTTGGATAGCAGATACTAAAGCATCTCCTTCAGCTACTCCAGCATAAACCATGCCCAAGGTAGCAACAACAGCTTCTTTAGCAGGAATACCTGCAAAAAGTCCAACAGCTGCCTGCCAAGTACCAAAGCCAGCTGGCTTGAATATTGGAGCTATAAAAGTACCGATCATACCTAGTATACTAGCCTCACTATGTCTTTCAACTCCCATTGGTAGGGCTGAAAGAACCCATAATAGACTGACAACTACAAATATAGTAGTACCAGCACGCTTTAAGAAGCTTTTAACCTTATCCCACATATCCCTAAGCACATATTTAAATATAGGCAGTCTATATGGAGGTAACTCCATAATAAAATCAGAAGACTCTTCTTTAAATAAGGTTTTACTAAATATTTTACCCATTATTAGGGCTACAAGTATACCTAAAGTATAAAGCAAAAACATAACTAGCCCCTGGTTACGAGGGAAAAAAGCTGCAATGAATACTGAATATATAGGTATTTTTGCTCCACAAGACATAAAGGGATTTATTAAGATAGCAATCATCCTATCTTTTTTATTTTCCAGTGTACGAGTAGACATAACTCCAGGTACATTACATCCAAATCCAACAATCATAGATACAAAGGTCTTTCCATGAAGACCAAGTTTTCTCATAAGCCCATCCATTACATAGGCTGCACGGGCCATATAGCCAGTGTCTTCAAGTATACCCATAAAGAAATATAGGGTCATAATTAATGGGACGAATTCCAGAACAGTTCCCACACCATCAAACATACCTTCTGATACAAAAGATACTATCCATTCTGGTGTATTAATAGAAATTAAGGCGCCTTCAACCCATTCACCTAAGGATCCAATAAAGTCACCAACAAAACCGCCAAGTAAGTCTTCGCCAATTAAAAAAGTACCTTGAAAAACTAAAAACATTACAAGGGCAAAGATTGGGATTCCCAAATACTTGTTAGTTACAATTTTATCTATTTTATCTGTTAAGGTTTTCTTGTCTTCAGATGGCTTTTTCACAACGTTGTTGTAAATACCATTTATAAAGGCATATCTTTGGTCAACTATTTCTAGCTCAAAGTCTTCAAGTTCTTCTTCAGAACCATTAAGTAACTGGCTAATATCACCATATTTATCTTTAATATCCCTTGTTACATTAGGATCTCTTTCCAGCAGTTTCATACTGGCCCAGTCTTTAGAATATGGAATATCAGTAGCTGATAGCTTACCTGATATTTCTTGGACCTTATGGTTTAATTCCTCAGAATACTTAGGGGATTTTGAAATATAATCCTCTAAATCCATAACTGAAATTGCCATTTCCATTAACTCCTTAAGACCATTTTCCTTAGATGCAATTGTAGGTACAACCTTTACACCTAACTGCTTAGAAAGTTTATCAATATCAATGTGTATACCTTTATTCTTAGCCTCATCCATCATATTTAAAGCAACAACAACCTTAACTCCCATTTCCAACAACTGAGTAGTAAGGTACAGGTTCCTTTCAAGGTTGGTAGAATCAACTACATTGATTACAACCTCAGGCTTGTCTAATAAAATAAAATCACGTGCTACTATTTCGTCTTCTGAATAAGCACCTAAACTATAAGTACCAGGTAAATCTACTATGTTATATGTAATATTATTATGTTTATAGATACCTTCCTTTTTTTCAACAGTAACTCCTGGCCAGTTTCCAATTCTTTGATTGGATCCAGTGATTCCGTTAAATAAAGTAGTCTTACCACTATTAGGGTTACCCATGAAAGCAATACTTTTCATAAAATCCCTCCTGAATAAAATAAGTGTCAAAAGTTTGACACAAAAAAATATAAAATTTTAGAATTTAAATTTCCACCATTATATGGCTTGCTAGTGTTCTACCTAGGGCTAATTTGTTCCCAGATAAGTTTAGTATTAAGGGACCAAAATCGTTTTTGATAACCTTAAGCTTAGCATTTTTATGGAGACCTAGTTCACATAGTCTTTTTCTAGCCTTACAACACCTATCAATACCAACAACGGTACAAACAGTATCTTTTTTTACAGATGTTAATTGAGTCATTTCCATAATATCTCTCCTAAATTTTAATCTATAGTAAATTGATAGCAATTATCATTACTAATAGGATATACTATTTTTTTATAAAAATCAATAAAATCAATAAAATTAAGAAATATAAATGTTTTTTAAATTAGTTAAGAAAAAAAGCAAAAACTATTGCAAATTTTAAAATGTCATGCTACAATAACACTATCCCCCATGGTAGGGGGTAAAGGAGGGCGAAATGAATACTAAAAAGATTAATCTAGATATAGAAGGAATGACTTGTGCAGCTTGCTCCACAAGGGTAGAAAAGGTTTTAAATAAGCAAGAAGGAGTAGATAATGCAGTTGTAAATCTACTAGGACATAAGGCTACTATAGATTATAATCCAGATAAAATTTCAGAAAACGATTTAGTAGAGGCTATTAAGAAAAGTGGCTATGGGGTTCCCAACACTAAGAGGACTATTTTAGTTGAAGGAATGACTTGTTCAGCTTGTTCATCCAGGGTAGAGAAGGTTCTTAGCAAGTTAGATGGAATGCTAGCAGCCAATGTAAACCTATCTAACAATAAGGCTACAGTAGAATATAAGCCAGGAATTTTAACAGACGATATAATTTTAGCTGCAATAGAAAAGGCTGGTTATAAGGGTGAAGTAGAAAAAGAAAGAAATTTAGACAGGGAAAAAGAGCTAAGAGAGGCGGAAATCAAGTCCTTAAAGACTTCTTTTTTCATATCTTTAGTCCTAACTATTCCCTTATTTTCTGCAATGTTTTTCCACATGGCAGGAGTTCACAATATCTTAAGTAATGGATGGTTTCAACTGGCTTTAGCAACACCAGTACAATTTATAATAGGTTATAGATTTTATAAGGGTGCCTATAACTCCCTAAGAGGAGGAGGGGCAAATATGGATGTATTAGTTGCTATGGGTACTTCAGCAGCCTACTTCTATAGTATCTATAATTTATTAAGGGGTTCAAGTGACTTTTACTTCGAATCATCAGCTGTAATAATTACCCTTATTTTACTAGGTAAGACTTTTGAGGCAGTAGCCAAGGGTAAAACTTCAGAAGCTATAAAGACCTTAATGGGTCTACAGCCTAAAACCGCCAGGGTAATTAGGGATAATGAAGAGTTAGATATAGAAATAGAGAAACTTGTAGTTGGTGATATTATCCTAGTAAGGCCTGGCGAAAAGGTTCCAGTAGATGGACTGATTGTAGAGGGACACTCTGCAATAGATGAGTCAATGATTACAGGGGAGAGTTTGCCAGTAGATAAGACAGTGGGAGATAAGGTAGTTGGAGCTACTATAAATAAACTAGGAGCCTTTAAGTTTGAAGCGACAGGCATTGGAGAAGATACTGTCCTATCACAGATAATTCAGTTGGTTGAAGATGCCCAAGGGTCAAAGGCACCTGTACAAAGGTTAGCAGACAAAATTTCAGGGGTATTCGTTCCAATTGTAGTTGGGATTGCACTTTTGACCTTTTTAGTATTTACCTTTGGATTTAATGATTTCAATAGAGGCTTATTAAATGCAGTGGCAGTACTAGTAATAGCTTGCCCATGTGCACTTGGACTAGCAACACCTACAGCGATTATGGTTGGGACAGGTAAGGGAGCAGAAAAGGGTATTTTAATAAAATCAGGAGAATACTTGGAGAAGGCCCATAACATAGATACTGTTGTCTTTGATAAGACAGGAACTATAACTAAGGGTGAACCTGAACTTACAGATATAATGAGTTTTGGCCTAGATGAAAGAGAAGCGCTTAGGATAATAGCATCTGTTGAAAAATCTTCAGAACATCCCCTTGGCCAAGCCATAGTAAAAAGGGCCGAGGAAGATAAGTTGGATTTCTACAAGCCAGAAGGATTTTCAGCCATAGCTGGAATGGGTATTAGGGCCATTGTAGAAGGAGATACCATTTTAGTTGGTAATAGAAGATTGATGAATGAAAATAAAATAGATGTAAAGCCATTTGAAGCTGACTTAAGTAAGTTGGAAGAAGAGGGAAAGACTGCCATGTTAATGGCGAAAAACAATGAAATTGCAGCAATTGTTGCAGTAGCTGATACAATTAAAGAAAGTTCACTAAATGCTATTAATGAACTTAAGGATATGGGTATAGACATTTATATGATAACAGGAGATAATGAAAGAACAGCTAAGGCAATAGGAAGGCAAGTAGGTATAAGTAATATCTATGCTGATGTTCTTCCAGAAAACAAGGCAGAAGTTATTGAAGAAATTAAGACTAAAGGGAAGGATGTAGCTATGGTTGGCGATGGAATAAACGATGCACCAGCTTTAGCTTCAGCAGATATAGGTTTTGCTATAGGTACGGGGACTGATGTGGCCATGGAGGCAGCAGATATTACCCTTATGAGTGGAGACCTTGAAGGTGTAGTTACTGCAATTAGGCTTTCAAAGAGGACTATGAAGACTATAAAGCAAAATTTATTCTGGGCATTTTTCTACAATGTAATAGGTATTCCAATTGCAGCCTTAGGATTTTTAAATCCAATGATAGCTGGTGGGGCTATGGCATTTAGTTCAGTTTCAGTAGTAACAAATTCCTTAAGATTAAAGAATTTTAAGTAAAAATATAAATAAATAGGAGAGATGAAAATGGAAAGTACAATATTAGTAGATGGTATGTCATGTG
>CAZRYA010000043.1:0-10289 GCA_964604235.1 uncultured Tissierellaceae bacterium
CTTATGGCCATGTTTTTGCATATGCATCATAACCATAATTTGCAAAAAATGCCCTAAAGTCAAACTGTCAGCTGTAGCATCAAATCCAATATAAAAAGGTACAGATTCACTGCCTAGCAAATCTCTTAGTTCATCTTCATATGTTACTTGATCTATATAGCCTCTTTCTTCTAATACATCAAATACATTTTTCATATAATCCCTCCTGTAGATTATCAATATTATTTTTTAATTAAATAAATATAAAAAAAGGGCCTATCTCTGTCCAAAGGACGAGATAAACCCGTGGTACCACCTTAATTTGCATATAGCCTCTAATCCACCGTAAGGAGGCGGGACTCCAGTAGACTCAGAAACTGTAATTCAATTAATAGACCTATAGATTTTTCACCAACCAATCTACTCTCTTAAATAAGGTTCTATTAATCTACTATATTTCTTCAACGCCATTATATATATAGACTATATAATATTATATCCTTTTAAATTTGTCAAGAAAAAAGGAAGCCTAGGCCTCCTTAAACTTCTAAATTATTTAACTTCTAATTCTTTAGCATCTTCCCATAATCCATGAATATTACAGTAAGAAGTTGCGAATACTTTTCCTGAAGTTTCAGCTTTAAATCTTACAGATACAACTGGCTCTGTAAAGATTTCACTTTCTCCATGAGCATTAAAATCATAAGTTCCAAGTTCGATAGGGAATTTTGATCCTTCTGGTTGGAAGTAAACTTTAATCCAAGAAATATGATGCTCTAATGTATTTGGATGAGCAATCTCTTCACCAACTGCTACCCTAACTTCAATTACTTCACCTTTACTAGCTGATGCTGGTGCGATAATAGCTGGAACGTGTTTTTCACCCTTCCAATCTCCACTTTGATATAAATTGCTTAAATTTGACATAATATTACCTCCAATTAAATTTTTTTACATTTACACTCTCATATTATATACCCTAAAGGAAAAAATATACACAATATAATTACTAATTATCATAAATAGAGTATAATATACTTACATGAAATTAAGGAGAGATATTATGAAAGAATTTAATTTAATAGCAACGGCCACTTTTGGACTGGAGTCTATAGTAAAAAGAGAATTAGAAAAATTAGGTTATGAGGATTTAAAAGTAGAAAATGCAAGAGTAAATTTTAAGGGAAACTTAAGAGATATAGCAAAGACTAATATTTGGCTTAGGACGGCAGATAGGGTCCTTATAAAAATGGGAGAATTTAAGGCACTTACTTTTACTCAGTTATTTGACCAAGTAAAAGACCTTCCGTGGGAGGAGATAATTCCAGAAGATGGAAACTTCCTAGTAGAGGGCAAGAGCATAAATTCAAAATTGTTTAGTATATCAGACTGTCAAAGAATAACAGAAAAAGCCATAGTTGAAAGGCTAAAGACCAAGTATAAGACTGATTGGTTTAAAAAGTCAGGAGCCAAGTATAGAATAGAAGTAGGCCTTTTAAAAGATATAGCCACCATAACCATAGATACATCTGGTGATGGACTTCACAAAAGGGGTTATAGGACTAGACAGGGAGATGCACCTATAAAGGAAACTCTAGCTGCAGCTATGGTGCTTCTAAGTTACTGGAATAAGGATAGGGTTCTATTTGACCCATTTTGCGGTTCAGGAACTATACCTATAGAGGCAGCTATGATAGGGAAAAATATGGCACCTGGCCTAGACAGAGATTTTGCATCAGAGGAATGGCATATTATGGATAGTGAAATTTGGAAAGAGGTAAGGAAAGAGGCTTTTCTTAAAATGGATACTAAATGTAACTTGGATATATTGGCTTGTGATATAGATAGAAAGGCTATTTTAAGAGCTAGGGATAATGCAGCTAACTTTGGTTTGGAAGATGATATAGCATTTTTTATAAAAGACTTTAGAGAGGCAGAACTAAAGGATGAGTATGGAGTTGTTATTACTAACCCGCCATATGGAGAAAGATTAAGTGAAAAGACAGAAGTAGATGAAATCTATAAAGATTTGGGTATAAGGTTTAAAGAACTAGAAACTTGGTCTGTTTATGTTATAACTTCAGATGAAGATTTTGAAAAGTTTTATGGAAAGAAAGCCGATAGGAAGAGAAAATTATATAATGGAAGAATAAAGGTAGATTACTATCAATACTATGGTCCAAGACCAAAGTAGTTAGATTTAAAAGAGGGGGAATAAATTATGACTATTTATACAAAAACGGGAGACAAAGGAACTACAAGTTTATTTGATAATGTTAGGGTATCTAAGGATGATATAAGGGTTGAAAGTTATGGAACTGTAGATGAACTGGGAACTTTCATGGGGCTAGCCAAGAACTATGTAGATGATGAAGAGATGTATAATACGATACAGGGAATTCAAAATAAATTATTTACGGTGGCTACAAACCTAGCAACTGAAGATCCAGATAAGGTTAAATATAAAATAGTTCAAGAAGATATAGACTATTTGGAATCAATAATAGATAGGTACATGAATGAACTGGAAAATGTTAACAACTTTATAGTCCCAGGTTCAGGAAAAAAATCAGCTCATCTACATGTAGCTAGGACTATTTGTAGGAGAGCAGAGAGAAGGATAATATCCCTTCAAGGGCTTGCCTATGTAGACCCATTAGTGTTAAAATATGTAAATAGACTGTCTGATACCTTATATGCAATGGCCAGACATTCAGAAATAGAAGAAATAAGAGTAGAGTATAAGTAGGCTATTTACAGTGCCTTAGTAGTAAGACTACTAAGGCACTGTAATATGTAGTGGATATTATGTAGAATTTAGTATAAAATAGGGGTAGGCTTAGTTGGAATTATAATAAAGCACATAGGTGATAATCATGTTAAAGACGAAAAATTTTAATGAAGTGGATAAAAAAATAGAGGATTATGGCATGCTAAATTACCATGTATTAGAAGGAATGGCTGACTGGGTAAGAGTGGTAGACAAAGAGGGAATAGTTATTTATGCTAATAAAACTATGAAAGAGTCCTTAGGGGAGAGCATAGTTGGAATGAAATGCTATAGGGTAATTGGCAAGGAATGCCCATGTACTTTTTGTATTACAGAGAGAAGTATAGAAAAGGGAGAAACTGTTCAAAAAGAAGAGGTAATAGGAGATAAATACTATTCCGTTAAATCTTCACCTGTGGCAAATTCCAAGGGAGAAATCTTTGCAGCAGTAGAAGTTTTTAGAGACGTAACAAGGGAAAGACGATTAGAGTTAGAATTAATTGAAAGAAACAAAAAGATGAGCAAAGATTTAGTTTTCGCTAAAAAAATTCAAGAGAGAATACTACCAGCCAAGGGAGAAGTGGGAAATGTTCGTTTTGATTATATTTACAAACCCTCAGAAATGCTAAGTGGAGATATGTTTGACATCTTTACAATAGATGATGAAAACATTGGTATATATATTTCAGACGTTGTTGGCCATGGTGTATCTGCCTCTATGATGACTATGTTTATAAGACAAACTATGAGATTCATAAAAGATGATATTAGAAGTCCCTCAATTGCACTGTCAGAATTACATAGGAGATTTGCCATACTGTCACTGGAAGTTGACAAGTACTTTACCATATTTTATGGGGTATTTAACAGTAGGACAAAGGGCTTACCTAGTGCTTTTAATTCATTAACAGTAGGACAAAGCAATTTAAATATGTAAATGCAGGTCACAATGCGATTCCAATAATATATAGGAATAAAAAAGTTGATGTTTTAGAATGCTCTGGATATCCAATATCTAATTTATTTGAAGAAATTGAATATGAAGAAAAGAAGATGCAAATTGATAAAGGTGATAAACTTATTTTCTATACAGATGGAATAACAGAGACTAAAAATATAAGAAAAGAAGAATTCGGTATAGAAAGGCTTAAAAACCTAATTATAAGGACTGAAGGAGATTTACTCCCAGCAATAGAAAGGGAGATAAGGTCTTATAGTTGGGGAGAGCAAGAAGATGATTTTGCTATTATATCGATGGAAATACTAAAATAAATTGATTATTAGAAATAAATTGATTATTAGGAAAAGATATGTTATAATATTAACAAACTATACTGGAAAGGAGATGCAGAATTGAATTTTAAAAACTTATTATTTGAGAAGAAAAACAATGTAGGTATTTTGTCTATTAATAGACCTGACGCACTAAATGCTTTAAATTCAGAAGTCTTAGAAGAATTAGACCAGGCTATAGATATGGTTAGCAATGATGATGATATTTATGTTCTAATTTTAACTGGTGAAGGAAGAGCTTTTGTTGCAGGAGCAGATATTTCTGAAATGAAGGACTTGACTCCAGTATCAGGAAGAGCATTTGGAGAGAAGGGTATTTCTGTTTTCAGAAAGATAGAGTTAATGGAAAAGCCAGTAATAGCAGCAGTAAATGGATTTGCTCTAGGAGGAGGCTGTGAATTATCAATGACAGCTGACATTAGAGTTGCATCAGAAAAAGCTAAATTTGGACAACCTGAAACAGGCTTAGGAATAACACCAGGTTTTGCAGGTACTCAAAGATTAGCAAGACTTATTGGACCAGGAAAAGCCAAAGAGCTTATTTATACATGTGATATTATTTCAGCAGAGGAAGCTAGGTCATATGGTTTAGTTAACCATGTAGTAGCTCCTGAAGACCTTATGGATAAGGCTATGGAAATAGCTGAAAAAATTTGTTCAAAGGCCCAATTAGCTGTTAGATATTCTAAGGTGGCAATTAATAGAGGGATAGAAACTGATATAGATACAGGAATGTCTATTGAAAAAGATCTTTTTGGACTTTGCTTTGCAACAGAAGATCAAAAAGAGGGAATGGCAGCTTTCTTAGAAAAGCGTAATCCAGATTATAAATTAAAATAATATATATTAAATAGCGGAGGTGCTTTGTTAATGAGTAAAATAGGTATTTTAGGAAGAGGAACAATGGCAGGAGGTATTGCACAAGTTTTCGCTCAAGCCGGAAACGATGTAGTTGTTTGGGTAAGAAATGTTGATCCAGAAAAACCAAGAGCAAGTGTTAGCACAGTAGAGAAAAACTTATCGAGGTTAGTTAGCAAAGAAAAAATGACTCAAGAAGATATGGATGGAATATTAGGAAAAATTGATATTACGACTTCTTTTGATGATTTAAAAGACTGTGATTTAATAATTGAGGCAATTGCAGAAGATATGCAATTAAAAAGAGATACATTTAAGAAACTAGATGAAATTTGTAAACCAGAAACTATTCTTGCAACAAATACTTCTTCATTATCAATAACAGAAATATCTGAAGCTACAAATAGACCTGATAAAGTTGTGGGAATGCACTTCTTCAATCCAGTTCCAATGATGAAGTTAGTTGAAGTAATCAAGGGAATTGGTACATCAGAAGAAACTAAAAATAGAATATTTGCAATGTCAGAAGAATTAGGTAAAGTGCCTGTAGAAGTAGAAGAAGCTCCAGGATTTGTTGTAAATAGGATATTAATCCCAATGATAAATGAAGGAATTGGAATTTATGCAGAGGGAGTTGCTTCAGCATCTGATATAGATGAGGCTATGAAACTTGGTGCTAACCATCCTATGGGACCTTTAGCCCTGGGAGATTTAATAGGCTTAGATGTTTGTTTAGCTATAATGGATGTATTATACACTGAATTTGGTGATCCAAAGTATAGGGCCCATCCATTACTTAGAAAAATGGTTAGAGGTGGAGTGTTAGGAAGAAAGACTAAAAAAGGTTTCTTTGAATACTAAAATTAAAAGACAAGATAATAAAAATGCCAAATCTTCAGATTTGGCATTTTTTATTTGCTTTCTTATGTTTTACTTATCTTCTAAAACTAACTCTTCACCAAGTTCAACTATATTCCCTGCTCCCATAGTAATTATAAGATCATCGGAATTTATTTTTTCTCTAAGGTAAACTTTAATATCTTCAAATGTTTCTAGGTAGATAGAATCAGTATCCCTTACTGCATTTGCTAAATCTTTGGCATGGACAGCACCATTGTTGATTTCTCTAGCACCGTAAATGTCAGTAATTATTACTTGGTCTGCATCATAAAAAGATTCTGAAAAGCTATCAAACAATATTTGAGTCCTCGTAAAAGTATGAGGTTGAAAAATACAATAGACTTTTCCCGTGGATTTAGTTTGTTTTAAGGCATTTAAACTTGCTCTTATTTCTGTTGGATGGTGGGCATAGTCATCAATTACCCTAGCTCCTTTAAAATTACCCTTAAAATCCAAACGCCTGTCAACTCCATCATAGAAGTCTAGATTTTTTATAATTTCATCTATGTCAAGCCCATAGATGTGAGCTGCTCCTATAGAAGCTAAAGAATTGTAAATATTGTGTAGACCCATTACTTTTAGGGTAATAGACTTAATATATTTACCTTTTATTTTCAAGTCATAAGTTGGAAATCCAGATTCAGAATATCTAATATTTTCAACTTTATAATCAGATGGTGTATTTATCCCAAAGGTATAAACCTTAGCTTTTGTACTTTGAATAATTTCCTTATGATTAGGATCATCGGCATTTATTAGAAGGTATCCGTCTTCAGGTAGGTTATTAGCATATTGCTTAAAGGTATCAACTATGTGGTCCATATTTTTAAAGTAATCTAAATGGTCTTCATCTATATTAAGTAGAATCAACATTGTTGGGAAGTACTTTAATATATTGGCTTTGTATTCACAGGCTTCTGTAAGAATACAATCTCTAGATCCGAGTCTTACATTTCCACCAATGTCCTTAAGTTGACCACCAAGTAGTATAGTTGGATTGACCTCAGAATGGTTTAGGATAGTAGATAACATACTAGTAGTTGTTGTCTTTCCGTGAGTACCAGAAACGGCAATGGAATTTTTATAATTTTTCATAATAGAACCTAGAAAGCTAGCTCGGTCTATAGTAGGAATATTTAAAGAAATAGCTTGATTTAGTTCTTCATCATCTTTAGCAATTGCATCTGTGTATATTACTAAATCAACATCACTTATATTTTCCTTACTTTGACCTATGTATATTTTAGCTCCTAAAGTTTTCAATCTATTTAAGATTGGACTGTCTTTGGCATCCGATCCAGAAACAGTATGTCCATTGGTTATTAAAATTTCAGCAAGGCCACTCATGGAAATTCCACCGATACCGATGAAGTGGACTTTGGATTTATTATTATTTATATCAAATTCAAACATATGATTCCTCCTAATAGTTACAAGGGATTATAATTTTTATTATAAACTACTGATAAATTATATCATAATGAAAAAATATTTAAAGTATAATATAAAATCAATAAAAATATTACATAATTTGAGAAAATTTGGGTAAACATTAAATGAGCAATCTTAAGATTACAGAAGGGGTGAAAGTTCAATGAAAGTTACAGATGTTAGGGTAAGGAGAATTTCAGAAGAAGGGAAAATGAGGGGGATAGTGTCAGTCACATTTGATGAAGAGTTCGTAGTACATGATATCAAAATAATAGAAGGTGCTAATGGTCCTTTTATTGCAATGCCAAGTAGAAAAATGGGAGATGGCGAGTTTAGAGATATAGCTCATCCAATCAATGCTGACACAAGGCAAAAAATTCAAGATGCAATATTTGAGGAATATGAAAAGACTCTTGAAAAAGAAGGAAAAGAAGAGGCTGAAATAGAAGAGTAAGCCAAATAATTAGTAAAAACATGGTCAATTGACCATGTTTTTTTATTTTGCCCTTATAAAATTCTATAATAAGTAGTATAATGTTAATGATAAATTAAAGCATTAACGAATTTAAGAAAAAAGAGGTGTATAAAATGAATATTTCTATAATACTAGCTGCAGGTGAGGGGACTAGAATGAAGTCAAAGAAGTCTAAAGTTCTTCATGAAGTTTGTAATAAACCCATACTTGATTATGTGGTTAAGGCTAGTAGAGGAGCCAATGTGTCTAAAAACATAATAGTAGTTGGCCGTAATAGGGAAGAGCTTATGGAAAAATATGATGGAGAAGACCTTATATTTAAAGAGCAAAAAATAGGTCCAGAATACCCATATGGAACAGGTTATGCCTTGATGCAAACTATTGATGAAATAGAAGATGAAGCAAATGTTCTTATCTTATATGGAGATACTCCACTTATAAAGGAGGAAACCATAAGAGAATTATTAGAATTCCATGGAGAAAGAAAATTGGATGGTACTGTTTTAACGGCATTAGTAGATGAACCTTTTGGATATGGAAGGATTGTTAGGGATCTAGATGGATCATTGCTAAAGATAGTGGAAGAAAAAGATAGTAGCTTAGAGGAAAAGGCTATTAAAGAAATAAACTCTGGTATTTATGTTTTTAATGGTAGGCTGCTTAAATATGCATTGGGGAAAATAGACAATAAGAATGCACAAAATGAGTATTATGCAACAGATGTTATAAAGGTTCTAAAAGATGAAGCATGTAAGTTAGGGGCTTTTATATTGGAAGACCAAGAGGAAATACTAGGAGTTAACTCTAGGGAACAATTGGCCTTTTGTGAAAAAGTTATGAGGGATAGGATTAATAGTAGTCACATGGCTAATGGAGTTACTATTATAGACCCAAGTAATACATATATTGATGATAGTGTAATCATTGGACGAGATACGATAATTTATCCAGGAGTTACCTTGTTAGGTGAGACGAAAATTGGAGAAGATACAATAATTAAGGGGGATACTTTAATTATTGATAGTATTTTAGAAAATAATATAGAAATTATCTCAAGTACTATTGAAGAAAGTGAAATAAAATCATATACTAAAATAGGCCCCTATTCTCATTTAAGACCTAATTCAAAAATAGGTGAAAGTGTGAAGATAGGAAATTTTGTTGAAGTAAAGAATTCTACTTTGGGAAATGGGACTAAGGCTTCTCATTTAGCATATGTAGGTGATGCAGATATAGGGAAAGATGTAAATATAGGATGTGGTGTAGTTTTTGTCAACTATAACGGAAGAGAAAAATTCAGAACGAGAATAGGAGACAATGCTTTTATTGGCAGTAACTCAAACCTAGTGGCACCAATAACTGTTAATAAACATGCTTATATAGCAGCTGGTTCAACTATAGTAAACACAGTAGAAGAAGGAGCTTTGTCAATAGCAAGAGCTAAACAAGTAGACAAACCAGGTTGGATGGAAAAAAAGGGATACAAATAATAATTTTAGGAGGAATCAGAATGAATTTATGTTTGGGAAGCATGAAAGTTTTTACTGGAAATGCCAACAAAGGATTAGCAGAAAAAATATGTGCAGAACTAGGAGTACCACTTGGAATATGTGAGGTAGGTCAATTTAGCGATGGGGAAATTAGCGTTGATATAGGAGAAACTGTAAGAGGTTCAGATGTATATATAATCCAATCAACTTGTACACCAGTAAATGACAGTTTAATGGAAACATTAATAATGATAGATGCAGTAAGACGAGCGTCAGCAGGAAGGATAAATGCAGTTATTCCTTATTATGGTTATGCTAGACAAGATAGGAAGGCTAAGGCCAGAGAGCCAATCACTGCTAAGTTGGTTGCTAACCTACTTACTACTGCAGGAGCAGACAGGGTAATAAGTATGGATCTACATGCTGCACAAATTCAAGGATACTTTGATATACCTGTGGATCATCTTTCAGGAATACAAACATTAGCTGAATACTTTAAAAATATATTAGAGGAAGATACAGTGGTTGTTTCACCAGACTTAGGTGGAGTTACTAGGGCTAGAAGCTTCGCTAATTTATTAGACCTACCAATTGCCATAATTGAAAAGAGAAGGCCAAAAGCAAATGTTTCAGAAGTTATGAATGTAATTGGAGATATAGAAGGAAAAAATGTTATTTTAGTTGATGATATTATAGATACCGCTGGAACTATTACTAAGGCCGCATCTGTACTAAAAGATTTTGGAGCTAAAAAAGTTTATGGGGCAGCAACTCATGGAGTACTTTCAGGACCAGCAATTGAGAGAATAAATTCTTCAGAGTTAGAAAAATTTGTTATATCAGACACTATACCTTTAACATCTGAAAAAGCATCTGTAAGTAGACTTTTTGAATAATTGGAGTTGATTATTTGTTTATGATAGTTGGACTGGGAAACCCTGGTCGTGAGTATGACAAAACTAGGCATAATATAGGTTTTGAGGTAGTTGATTACTTGGCAGATAGGCACAGTATAAGTATCAACAAGGGTAAATTTAACTCTCTTTATGGGGAAGGCAGAATAGGAAGTGAGAAGGTCTTCTTGGTTAAGCCA
>CAZRYA010000044.1:0-3346 GCA_964604235.1 uncultured Tissierellaceae bacterium
CATTTATATATGGGTCAAATTTTTGTATAGTCACATTAAGACCTCTGCTCTTTAGTAATTGGCCTATTCCAGCTGCAGTAATACCTTTTCCTAAGGAAGAAACAACTCCTCCTGTGACAAAAATATACTTAGTATCCATATCCGTACCTCCCGTAAAATTAATCTTTAACTATAATATTCTATACCATAATACCTACTCTGTCAATTGACTAGGATTTAGCTATTTGGTTATCTTCATAAGAAATCCAATCACTGTAACCTCCTAAATAGAGCCTAGGTTTTAGACCTACTTCTTCCATAAAAATAAAATTCACACAACCTGTTACACCTGAACCACAGTGGACTACTATGTCCTCTCCCCCTATTCTAGAAAAATGTTCTTTTATCCTATCTATATCATAAGCTAACCCAGCTGCCTCCATCCAAGGATAGTTAATTGCTCCTGGAATATGTCCAGCTATCCTATCAATTGGCTCTTCAATTCCATCATACCTTTCCCTAGACCTAGAATCAACAAGGGCCTTGCCAGAGTCTAAATGAGATTTAACATAGGCTATATCTGCTAAAATACTAGCATCTAATTTTAAATTTAAACTTCCCCTCTCATAACTACCAGGGTCACCATGGTCTAAGTCTAACCCTCCATCTACTATAGCCTGATAGCCCCCCTTTAAAATATATATCCTATCCTTCCCTATATACCTTAATAAATACCATAGCCTACTTGCCATAGGCAAACTACCATCATCATAAATTACAAGAGTCGAGTCATCACTTACTCCCATTTCTTCTAAGTTTCCTTTGAACTTTTCAACATCTACAAGAGGGTGCCTTCCACCATGTTTTTCTATTGGGCCTGTCATATGGTCATCTAAAGACATATACCTGGCCCCTTTTAAATGGCCCTTCCTATATAAATCATAGCCTATTTCTTTTGAATCTAATTCTCCCCTAGTATCTATGACTATTAACTTTTCACTACTTAAATTTTCCCTAAGCCAATTTATATCAACAAAATTTTTCATCTAACATCCTCCTTAAAGATCTGTCTTAAATCTAATATACCCTATATTTAACTTAAGATAAATCTTTATACAAAAAAAGCCGCCACATTTGGCGACTTTTTTCTTTTTATCATCTGGGTCAAACGACTATTTTAAAATTTATCTCTACCTAACATGTTAACACTTAATAGCTTTATAGTCAATAGATTTTAAAGGCTTTTCTCAATTTAGAAATTCCATTTACCTTTAAATTCACCACAGTTCTATAAGATATACCTAATTTGTCCTTTATTTCAACCATAGACTTATCTTTAAAATAGTAGAGGTCTATTACCTGTCTTTCCCTAGGACTCAGAAGACTTAGGTCAATCTCTTCCAGCCCTAGATTTTTTAAAACAAATTCTTCTAGGTCAAAATCACAAACTAATAAGTCAACTGGCTCAAGGCCATTCTCATTGGGACTGTTTAATATTAGTTCCTCCTCCTTTTTCTTATTCATATCCAAATACATATACTTTAAATTAAGCTTTACATAGGTCTGAAAATAAACCTCTGAATCTACATCATAAGTTTCTATTAAATCTAATATTTTCAAATAACCAACTTGAAGCAAATCTTCAAACTCATTGTAAATATAGTAGTATCTCCTTATACTATACTTCACTAGGGGCAAGAGCCTCTTTAAAATTTCTTCCTTGGCAAGACAATCTCCACTTATAGCTTTAATTACTAGGTCCTTCATAGTCATCCCCTCCTTAAGGACAATATAGACCCTTATAGGATTTTATAGAAATGCCCATTCAAGCTAAGTCACCTGTTTTTTCTACTAAGTCTTAGTAGACTTTCTATAAGGCATAGAAAATTAATAGGTTTTCTTGAGAACATTTGTTTTTTTATTTGCAAATCCTATTGATTTAAAACATATGTTCTGTTATTATGTAGAAAAGGAGGATTGTTATGGAAGTTTTAATTGAAAATAATATTATGGCTATTATTCCAATCTATGAAAAAGATTTAGGTAATGTTACTAGGGTTTACTTTGAAAACCGTCAACCAGTTACAATAGAAAAGTCTATAAAAACTGTATTATCCTATCTACTAAAGTACTATATGATCAATGTAGATGAACTCAGGAAAAGATATAAAGGCCTATTAGGTGGTAAAAACTTAATGCCAATTCCATTTTCCAAAGACGATATCCTAATACCTGTAAAAATTCGTACTCCTTTAACTAAAAATGACGGTGCCTTTGGCTATATAAATCTTAGATATCTGGAAAAAGTAAAACCTAAAGAAGGCTATATTGAAGTAAGCTTGTCTAATGAAATAATAAATATCTATTCCAGTATGAAAACTTTAGAAAAACATATCCAAAGAGGTAATATTATTAAGAATTGCTATGTAGAAAGAAAGTTTTACAAGGCTGTTGACTACGATAAAATTATTTTAGATACCAGAGAACAACTTCTCTGCCTTCGTGAAGAGTTACTTAACTTATCCAAGGATGTAATCTTAAATGCTAAAGAATAAAAGATAAGATTCCTCACAAGAACAGTTCGGAATGACAAGGTGAGGGGTCTTTTTCTATCTACCAAAATTCATTATGCCAATAAAACCTTACAAGTATCCTATAATACCAATAGAATTCCAGTCTAGCATCCTTAAGCTGATTAAGAATCTGCCTTTGTATTTACCAATAAATATAAATATCGAATAATCATGTGCTCCTTCATTTCAGCCAGGAATTATATAAGCAATAATCCTATTTTCATTTTCATCCTAAACCTGTCGAAATACCTTGCATTTTTTTAGTCAAGTAAGTCTATTCTTTAAAATGAAACTATTTTTTAACTGTGATTCTCAACTTATTTTGGGAGAAATCTTAGCTTTTGACCTATATTTTAATAATTAAGTTTAACCTAAGATTTCTCCTTTTGTGGAATGACAAGACCCAAAACATTAAAACATTAGATTCCTCATTTCATTTCGGAATGACAGTGAACATAATTTAAACTATAATAAGCAAGTCTATCCTTTAAAAGGAAACTATTTCTTAGCTGTCATTCCGAACTGAATTTGTGAGGAATCTTAGCCTTTGACTTTAACTTATATTTCACTAATTAAGTTTAATCTAAGATTCCTTCTATTGTCGGAATGACAAGACCCAAAAGATTAAAACATCAGATTCCTCATTTCATTTCGGAATGACAGTGAACATAATTTAAACTATAATAAGCAAGTCTATCCTTTAAAAGGAAACTATTTCTTAGCTGTCATTCCGAACTGAATTTGTGAGGAATCTTAGCCTTTGACTTTAACTTATATTTCACTAATTAAGTTTA
>CAZRYA010000044.1:3446-10266 GCA_964604235.1 uncultured Tissierellaceae bacterium
CAGATTCCTCATTTCATTTCGGAATGACAGTGAACATAATTTAAACTATAATAAGTAAGTCTATTCTTTAAAATGAAACTATTTTTAGCGGTCATTCCGAACTGCATTTGTGAGGAATCTTAGCCTTTGACTTTAACTTATATTTCACTAATTAAGTTTAATCTAAGATTCCTTCTATTGTCGGAATGACAAGACCCAAAAGATTAAAACATCAGATTCCTCATTTCATTTCGGAATGACAGTGAACATAATTTAAACTATAATAAGTAAGTCTATTCTTTAAAATGAAACTATTTTTAGCGGTCATTCCGAACTGCATTTGTGAGGAATCTTATTTCTTTCTTTACTCAAAATAAAAAAGGCCTTCCACTAGGCCTGTGGAAGTGCCTTTAAATCTCTATATATAGCAAGTGAAAATACAGAAAAAATCAATACTTCACTTATTATCTGGCCTATTAAAAATCCTTCTTGACCCATAAGCCTATTAAATAAAATAGCAAAAGCTATATTTGCCCCAATTAGGCAGAAATACATTATAAAGGGATAAAAATCCTTCCCATAACTGTAGTAGGCTCGAATGTTATAGTTGAACATTATGGCTATTAGCAAATAAAGATAATAAGCTCCACTAGCCCCATAATGATTCCCTACTAGGCCTAATAGGAAACCCACCAAGGCCAACAAACCTATCCCCTTTATATACAATACATTTATATCTCCATCTCCATTTAGGTTTTTTTCTATAAACCAAGGGAAAAACACTATTATTATGGGCATTATAAATATTGGGCTTAGTATATTTAATATGCTTACACTCTTTAGCTCTCCATCAGCTATAATAAAGCCATACTTGGTCATCAATATTCCATCTATCCTACTGCTTATAAGCATTATAACCAATAAAAGTAAGACCTTGATAAATTTTTTCAAATGGATTATAAAATATTCGTCCTTAAAATCCATCCTAAACTCGTATTTATAACCAGCGTCTTTCATCCCCCCATACAGGGAATATATTTGTGCAAAAACTGCAAGGCTACTTATTAGCATGATGTGATTTTCATTTAAACTAGGTCCCCATATTAATATTGCTACAATGAATACTACTGGGCTAAAGACATTTCCAACTGCTCCTGTCTTATAACCATGGTGGGACTGAATATAACCTGCATAGATATACCTTATATTAGTAAGTAGAATCAAGGGTAGGCTTAACTTAAATACAATAATATGGTCTGGGCTACCAGCTAATAAATCTACATATATCTGTTTTGAGAAAATTAAGCCTATAATTATTAAAACTAAAGACAAGGCCCCACTTATATTTATCAAATTATTTGCATAATCCGTCTTAGCCTTTCTACCCTGCCTGTGGTCTAGGTCCATGAAAATTGGAATAGAACCCATATATATACTTTCTCCTAAAAGGTTAATATACACATTCATTATTGTAAAGACTATTAAATACCACTCTATATTTCCTACACTTAAAAGTAACTCTTCCTTAAAAATAGACAAGACTCTTATTAATATTCCGTAGAAAATAAGCATTCTTATATTTCCAATTACATTTTTAGATCTAGCCATAACTCCCCCTTTATTTTCTTAGCTTTCCTATTATTATGTCTAATTCTTCTATTTTAAATGCCACACATAGGCCAAAATAAACTATTACTCCTAATAAAACAGATATTAAGAATAAAACAAGTTCAATCATTTTGCTACTTCCTATTAGGGCCCCCAACTTAAAGTAGACTAGATAAACTACCAGCCCCATAACAAGAGAAGCCAGTAGGGTTTTTACAAAGAATATTATATATTTTTTAAGCCCTATATGGCCTATTTTATTTCTTAAGCTGACAAATAAGAACATAGTACTAACTGTAGCCGATATACTAGTTGCAAGGGCTAGTCCTCCATGTCCTAAAGGCCTTACCAGGATAAAGTTCATAATTAGGTTGGTTACAACTGCCACTATTCCATTTATCATTGGAGTTTTTGTATCCTGTAATGAATAATAAACCTTGTTTAACATAAGCCTTAATGAGGATCCTACAAGGCCTAGAGAATAGTATTTAAGAGCTATACTGGTCATTTGCGTAGCCTTACTATCAAAAGCATTTCTCTCAAAGAATAAGTAAACAGCCGGCTCTGCTAAGACCAAAAGTCCTATTGTTGCTGGAACTGTTATCATCAATATTATATTTATTCCTTGCCCCATAATATCTTTTACTTGGTCTATATCTTCCTTCATAAATGCATTTGAAAGCATTGGAAAAATAACCGTTGTAATTGCCATGATAAAAACAGCTATTACCATTTCATTAATTTTAGATGAATAGTTTAGTGAAGATACACTTCCCTCTACTAGTCCCGATGCTAAAGTCTTATCTATTACCACATTTATCTGTTGGACAGCTGAACCCAGTAAGACTGGCATTATAAGTATGCCTGCCTTTTTTAAATAGGGATCTTTTAAATTTATCCTTGGTTTATATCTATAGCCCATATGTCTAACTGCTGGAACCATTATTAGAACTTGACTAGATGCTGCTATTACTGACACTATCATAAGACTTGTAATGTTTGGATTCTTAGTAAAGAATATTAAATAGGCCAAAAATACAAAGTTATATGGCAGACCAGATATGGCAGGAGGCCCAAAAATTTCGCTACTATGTAGTAGGCCTGAAAATATATAGGTCATTCCTAAAAATACTATTATAGGAAGGCCTATCCTATTTAATTGAACTGCTAAGTCAAACTGTTCACCTTCAAATCCATTTGCTATTATCTTTATCACCATTGGTGAAAATATATATCCTAATAGGGCTAAGATTAAAGTTATTACTAATACTAAATTAAAAATATTATTTAAGTACTGTAACTTACCCTTCTTTCCGTGCCTCTCTTCTATTTCCATAAAAATTGGAACTAAGGTGGTATTCAAAGCCGAGCCTAGGGTTCCCATTATAATTACTGTTGCTGTAATTGCTATAAAATAAGTATCTGTTTCCATGCCAGAACCAAAATTTTCAGCGATTTTCATCTCTCTTAAAAAACCTAAAAACTTAGACAATAAAGTCATAATAGAAATCATAGCTGCCGATTGAGCTATAGCTTGTTTTTTAGACATAAATTTATGCTCCTTTTTGTATATAATAAAATAAGGCCTATTCAGACCTTACTGAAATATTATATCACTTATGAACTTTACAAGCTACTAGGAAAATCCATGCCTTTTACCCTAAAATTAAAAGGCCCTGGCCCCTTTAATTCATTTCCATCTACTAGTATTTTAACCTTCCTACTATACTTTTCAACTAAAGGCCCTTCTTTAGTCTCATTAAAAATTAGATTTATATTATGCTTGACCTGATTTACTTGGACCAAATCTAAACTAGATTCTACATTATAGGTCTTAACCAATTCAATTACATAATTTCCCTTTAATTTTCTCATATTCAAATACTCAGGTTGAAAATCCACCTTATTATTTTCCATAATTTCATAACTTATATTTTCAACACTGCTAAGTAATTTTTCTGTCCTATCTAATATAATAAAGGCCTCAGCTTGACTTATGTTATCATTTGGCCTAAAACTTGAATCATTATTGCCACTAATTATATTTAACCTGTGCATATCAGATAATACCCCCATACTTTCTCCGTCTGCCACATCTTTAAACTTGACACTAGAAACCTTCTCCATTTTAAAGCCATTATCTTGTAGATTACTATATATAGTATTTACAAAATCCATCCTACTTATATGCATACTTGATGTGTCTAATCTATAGTCCATACCATACTTATTGAACAACTTTTTATAAGCGGATTCCAACATATATGTAGAAATATCCTTGTCAAAATCTATCCTCTTATAGTCCATCCTATCAAGTGGTTTGAAATATTCATCAATTAAAGACCTATTTATAGATTTTTTTACCCAATGGTCCTTATTTACACTGGCCCCATATGTATTTTCATCAATACTTCCAATAAATAATACCAGAAAAACACTGAAAATAATCATTGATTTCTTCATACAATCTCCCCCTATAAATAGTATACCCCTTATTTTCATAGCTACCAATGATAAAACTTTTATTTTTAAAAACAAAAACTAGTATAAATATTATAAAATCAACATTTATACTAGTTTTTCTATGTTTTTTAATAAATTACAATATCTTTACAAAACTATTAAAATATCTTAAGGCACTAAAAGTATTTGGTTTGGATATATCCTATGGGGATTTTTAAGCTTATTAATATCTCTTAGATTCTCCCAAGTAGTATTAAACTTATTTGCTATCTTCCAAAGAACGTCCCCTTCTACCACCTTGTAGTTCTTGTACTTAGGCTTAATCTCAAGCTTTTCTTTAACTTTATCTTTAGGCTCTGCCTTTACTTGTGTTTTATCTTCTTCTTTGGTTTCAATAATATTTAACCTGCCATCTACACTATAGTCTATCTCCTTAACTTCACCCAAGTATTCTACTAAAAGGTCTGCCAAGGTTGTATCCTCTGATAGGATTTTGTTGCCTTCAAACATAGTATAGCCATCTCCACCTGCTGCCATAAAATCGTTTGTAGCCAATTTGTAAGTTTTCTTTAAGTCTATTGGACTTCCATTTATTAAAACATCCTTTACCCTAGTTCCAACTTTTTCATTTACATCTAGTGTGTAACTTATTCCCGAAACCTGTGGAAACTTACCTGCTACTTCAGGATAGGCATCTGTGCCGTATTCCAAAGCATCGACTATATCTTGTCCACTTGCTTCTATTAAAACTAAAAAATTTGTAAAAGGAAAAACGGTATGAATTTGCCCAATAGTAATATCACCTGCTGAAATACTGTCCCTAATCCCTCCACCATTGGTAATTGCCAAATCTGCTCCTGATTTTACCTTCATGGCTTCCGTTACAAAATTTCCCAAGTTTGACTCTTTTCCCCTTACAATTTCACGAACTCCATTTAAGTCTGTCTTAGTTTTACCAATAATAGTGTCTAGAACTTTTTTATTTTCAAGATTTATCTTTTCTATTTCACCTATTAGACCCTTGTCTCCTTCTAGGTTTTTCACATCATCAAATCCTATTAATTTAGCCTTTTTATCAATTAATTTTCCATCTTCAAACCCCAATGTAACTTCTCCAATATTTTTAACCCAGTCTCCTGTCTGGACGATTAAAGTTCCCTTTTCTACTCTTCCCTCTGGTAACTTAGTATGGCTATGTCCATCTACTATAACATCTATACCTTCAACTTCCTTAGCCACAAGTGTAGACGTAAATTCCGACTCCTTATCTTCACCTAAATGACTTAAGGCTATTATTACATCAACCTTTTCACTCTTAAGCTTCTTTACCATTTCTCTTGATATTTCAACAGGTGAGACAAAATCTATCCCCTTAGTATTATTAGGGTGAGACTTTTCCTTAGTTTCTGGAGTTGCAAGTCCAAAGATTCCCAACTTTATTCCAGCAACTTCCTTAATCATGTAGTCCTTGTAAACTTTCTCATCGCTTCCTTCTTTTACTAAATTTGCAGCTAAAATTTCAAACTTTGCTTTTTTACTAAGTTCCAACAACCTATCAGACCCATAATTAAAATCATGGTTGCCTGGAACCATTGCATCAAAACCCATCATATTCATCAAATTTACAACCGTTTCGCCACGGCTTAAAGTGGCAAAATTAGTTCCGTGAATAGTGTCTCCTGCATTTAATAAGATTAAATTTGGATTTTCCTGCCTTTGCCTATCCACATAGGTCTTAAGCCTTGGATAGCCTATTAGGTCCTTGTCATTACCCTCTACTTGGCCATGAACATCATTTACGTGGATGATTTTAATTTCTTTAAGCTTAGAGTCTGCCAGAGATTCACTTCCCATAATCCCAAAGAAAACTCCTACTACTAAAAGTAAAGATAGTAAATAAGATAATACTCTTCTGTTCTTAAACATAAAATACCTCCTATATATTGATTAAATATTCTAACTACTCTTATAGTATATCATTATTTTTAAATTTAGTTAAAAATAATGTAAAATTTAAACTATTTTAAAAATATAAGAATAAAAGCAAAAAACAAGTCCAAAACTTCACCCATATTGGGGTGAAGTTTTTTGTTAACCTAAACCTAGCTAAATATCTTGCCTTGATTTTAGCCTAATACATACAAAAATATCTATGTCAAAAATAAAATTCCTCCTTGGTCAAAATTCCAGAACTAAAAATATTTAAGAAAGATTCCTCCCTTGTCGGAATGACAAAACCTAAACACTAGAACATCAGATTCCTCATTTCATTTCGGAATGACAGTACTTAAAGCATTAAAAGAAAAGACTCATCCTTGTATTAATTGCAGAATAACAAAGTTTATACTATGACAAGCAAGTCTATTCTTTAGTGAATAACACTCTTTTCTTGTCATCCTGAGCCTAGCGAAGGATCTTTCTTTTAATTTTCGACCTTTTTTCTAATCATAATATCCAAGGCCTATACTATGACAAGCAAGTATATTCACTAAAAAAAATCTACAGAAAAAAGCCCCTTGACTGATAACATCAGTCAAGGGACTTACACTTACTTAATCTAATAGTTTAATCCATATCTCAGAGCCATCTTCCAGTCTTTCTTTCTCATAATCATGTCTATTTATTGCCTCTATCATTGGCTCATAATACCACTTATCTTCTTGTAAATCACTGAATTTTTTTATTCCTTCTAAGGCATTTTCTTTCCTTACTTTTCTCTTTAATACATTGTTTACCATGGTTACAAACTCGGCTCTTGTCATATAATCAT
>CAZRYA010000045.1:0-5585 GCA_964604235.1 uncultured Tissierellaceae bacterium
CCTGGATTTGGTGGATTAGACCATGTTCTAGCGTCAGGTTCAGATGTTAATATCTTAGTAATGGATACTGAAGTTTATTCAAATACAGGTGGTCAATCATCTAAGGCAACTCCAACAGCTGCAGTAGCTAAGTTTGCTGCATCAGGTAAGAGGGTTACTAAGAAAGACCTAGGTTTAATGATAACTTCTTATGGATATGTATATGTTGCTCAAGTAGCTATGGGAGCAGATAAAAATCAATTGATAAAGGCTTTAAAAGAAGCTGAATCATATGATGGACCATCAATCGTAATAGCTTATGCACCATGTATCAACCATGGAATTAAAGTAGGTATGGGTAAGACAATAGCCCAAGAGAAAAAAGCAGTAGATGCAGGCTACTGGCATTTATATAGATTCGACCCTAGATTAGAAGCAGAAGGAAAGAATCCATTTATGTTAGACTCTAAAGAGCCAACAGAATCATTTGTTGACTTTATAAATTCAGAAACTAGATACACTAGTTTAAAGGTTACTTTCCCAGAAGTTGCAGATGAATTATTTGAAGCAGCTGAGAAAGATGCAAAAGCTAAGTATGCTAAATACAAAAAATTAGCTGAATAAAATAATAAGTTATTGAAGTTTCAACTCCCCAAATCTGGACGCAGATTTGGGGAGTTTTTTAATGATGCAAAAATTGGGTATATTTGATACAATGGAATGAACAAGAAAGCAGGAGGAAATTTATGAAAAACAAGAGACTAGAAGAAATTTTCACAAAAGATAAATTTAGTAATTTACTATATAATGAAGAAATGAAAAATCATACAACTTTTAAGATAGGTGGGCCAGTAGATGTCATGGCTATTCCAAGTGATGAAGATGAATTAATAGATTTAGTTAAACTGGCCAGACTTGAAGAAGTCCCTTTTATGATAATGGGAAATGGAAGTAATATGCTAGTTAGAGATGGTGGAATTGAAGGCCTAGTAATAAAGTTAAATGATAACTTTTCACATATGAAAGTTGAAGGAAGCATTATAGAAGTTGGGTCAGGCTGTCTGATGCCTAAAGTCAGTTCTTTTGCTTTAGCAAATGAACTTAAGGGTTTTGAATTTGCATCGGGAATACCAGGAACTATAGGAGGGGCTATGACTATGAATGCTGGAGCCTATGATGGGGAAATGAAAAACATAGTCCATAGTGTGAGGGTCTTAAATGAAGAAAATGAAATCCTAGAGTATACAAGAGAAGAGATGAATTTTAGATATAGGGGGAGTAGGGTAGGAGATGAAAACTTAATAGTTTTAAGTGTTAAGTTTAAGTTGGAACCAGGAGATAGTAGTGAAATAGAAGCAAAAATAAAAGACTTTACCCATAGGAGGACGACTAAGCAACCCTTAGAGTATCCAAGTGGAGGAAGCACTTTTAAAAGGCCAGTTGGATATTTTGCAGGTAAGTTAATTGACGATGCAGGTCTAAGAGGTCTTAAATATAAAGGAGCACAAGTTTCAGAAAAACATTGTGGATTTGTCATTAATGTTGATAAGGCCAATTGTAAGGAAGTTTTAACCCTAATAGAGATAGTTAAAAAGAGTGTAAAGGATAAGTTTGGAGTAGACTTAGAAAGGGAGATAAAGTTAATTGGAAGAGAATAAATTAAGCTTAATAGGAGATTATCATACTCATACTATTTATAGCAGTAGCCCAAAACCAAGTGGTAAACATGCAAAGGGAACCATAAGGGAAAATGTAGAGGCAGCCTATAGGGCTGGTTTGGAAGAAATTGCAATAACAGAACATGGACCTTCACATTATTTCTATGGGGTTAGGGAAAAGTATATAGATGAAATGAGATATGAGATAGAAAAACTTAAAGATGAGTTTGGACCCAAGGGGCTAAATATATTACTTGGTATGGAAGCTAATATAATCGGCTTAGATGGCAAAATAGATGTATCAGAAGGAACTATGAAAAAACTAGACTTTCTAGTTATGGGCTACCACTATGGGGCCATGCCTAAGGGTGTGAAAGATGGTTTGGGGCTTTATTTTTTAAATCCCGTATCAAAATTTATTAAGTTGGGTTTGGAAAAAGCTACAGAGTTAAACACTTTAGCCTATTTGAAGTCTATGGATAGGTATCCTATTGATATGATATCTCATCCAGGGTCTAAGGCTCCAATATATATAGAAGAAGTTGGTAAGAAGGCAGAAGAGATGGGTATAATCTTAGAGATAAGTTCTAAACACAGTGAACTTTCCATAGAGAGTTTAGAGAAGTTAAAGGGAATGAATATAAGCTATAGGTTAAATAGTGATGCCCATAGGCCGGAAGATGTAGGAAATATAAGCATAGGCCTAGACAAGGCAATAAAATCAGGCATGGATTTAAGCCTAATAGATAATATCAGAATTTTATAAGAGGAGGGGTAGTGTGGAATTTATTATAATAACAGGCATGTCTGGCGGAGGAAAGTCTCAAGCAACTAAGGCTTTAGAAGATTTAAATTATTATTGTATAGATAATTTGCCACCAGCCCTACTTTGGGATTTTGCAGAACTTTGCATGGAGTCTAAAAAGAATATAGACAAGTTGGCAGTAGTAGTAGACATAAGAAGTTTAGAGTTTTTTGATGAATTATTTGGGTCCCTACAAAAATTAAAAGAAAAAGGCATAAACTATAAGATTTTGTATTTAGAAGCATCTGACAACACTCTAGTAAAAAGGTATAAGGAACTCAGAAGACCTCATCCCTTGAAGCCAAATGGAAGTATTTTGGATGGTATAAAGGAAGAAAAAGAGCTTCTTTATGATGTTAAGAGAAAGGCTGATTATGTAATAGATACTACCAAGTTAAATAATGCAGGCCTACAAGATGAAATCTACAAGATATTTTTAAAGGGTGAAAGGGTAGATGATGTATCAATTTTAATTAGTTCTTTTGGCTTTAAACATGGAGCCTTTTTAGAAGGAGATATGGTTTTTGATGTTAGGTTTGTGCCTAACCCCTACTATATTCCAGAGTTAAAGGAATTTACAGGAGAAAACCCTTTAGTTAGAGACTATGTATTTAGTTGGGAGCAGACCAATGTCTTTGTGGATAAAACTGTAGACTTAATAGAGTATCTATTGCCCTATTACTTAAAAGAAGGAAAGAGACAGTTTATTATAGGAATAGGTTGTACAGGGGGAATGCATAGGTCAGTTGCTATTTCTGAAGAAATCTACAAGATTTTAAAAAATAAAGGACATAGAATATATATAAATCATAGAGATTCTAGTCTAAGGTAGGAGATTTTATGGGTGATAAGAAAGATTTTAATTTATATAATGAACCTAAAATAGTGGCCATAGGTGGAGGGACTGGTCTATCAGTCTTGCTGAGGGGGCTTAAAAATTATACTAATAATATTACTGCCATAGTAACTGTAGCTGATGATGGTGGAGGCTCTGGAGTTTTAAGAGAGGACCTAGGAATGTTACCACCAGGAGATATTAGGTCTTGTATTTTAGCCTTGGCCAACACTGAACCTGCTATGGAAAAGCTACTTCAATTTAGGTTTGATGAAGGTATATTAAAGGGACAGAATTTGGGTAACCTGCTTATAGCTGCCATGAATACAATCCATGGAAGTTTTGAAAAGGCCATAAGGGAAACCAGTAATGTACTGGCTGTTACGGGGAAGGTTTTACCTATGACTCTTGAGGATGTAAAACTATGTGCTTTACTTGAAAATGGCCAAGTTATAAGAGGAGAATCTAAAATACCAGATTTTGTTTTGGCAACTGGGTCTAAAATATCAGAAGTCTATACAGAACCTAAGATTAGCTATCCCCTGGAAGAGTCAGTTAAGTCTATAGAGGAAGCTGATTTAATAGTTCTAGGGCCAGGTAGCCTTTATACTTCTGTAATACCAAATTTACTAGTAAATGATATGGTAGAAAATATTTATAAGGCCAAGGCCAAGGTTGTCTATACCTCTAATATAATGACTCAGCCAGGAGAAACTGGTGACTATTCTGTGTATGACCATGTAGAGTCTATACTGAAGCATAGTAGGTCTGACTTTTTAGATTATGTAATATATAATACAGAAGAAATTGATGATGTATTTTTAAAAAGATATATAAAAGATGGGTCAAGTCCTGTGAGAATTTCTAAGGAAGACCTGATAAGGCTGGAAAACTTAAATATAAGGCCAATTGGAGCCAATTTAGTAAACATAAAAAAGGATTATATTAGGCATGATAATATAAGTTTAAGTGAAATACTTATGGATATAGCAAAGGGAAAAGATATAGGTTAAATATCTTTTCCCTTTTATTTTTATAGGCTAATGATTGGAACTACTTCCTAGTTTCATCTAACATTTTTGAAATCAAACTACCAGCTGTTTTTTTGTTAAGATCATTGTAGTTAATAGTTTGATTTAATTGTTCAGCAAGTTTTTCTAGAGTTTCAATCTGCCTTTTAGTAGGAGCTTCATCCTCCATAACCATATAGCCATCACTGGTTTGTATATTGTTATTTTCATCAAAGGATAATTCTTCAAAGGCTGTAATTCCAACATTGGTTAGGTCTCTTAAAACACGGGCTTTTGCCCTGGTTGATGCCATTCTAATTAAATGGGGGGCAAGAGTAGAGTTTACAGACCTAGGAGAAGCATCTCCTATATCTTTAAAGACCATATCTTCAGTTTTTGCTATTGCCTCACATATGGCAGTCATTTGATTTTCTTGATTGGGAAATTGGATTATGTTCACTTCCAATGACTTAAGTTTGTTTTTATGGGCCAAGTCCAAAAGACCTTCATAGGTTACAAAGGACTTACCCTGTAAATTGATTATAAAGTTTTCATTTACCTTCATACTTGATATCTCCTTAAACTACTAGTCGGTTAAATAGGCAATTCCTAGTTTAATAGTATTGTCAATAGCCTCTAAATGAGTTCTTTCAAAACTATGAGAGGCATCAACTCCAGGTCCAATAAGGCCAACCTTAAAGTTATGACCACTTCTAAGAGCAGCAGATCCATCTGAACTATAGTAAGGGTAAATGTCTACCTTGTAATTTAATTCATGTTTAATGGCCAATTGAGTAAGTTTCTTCCTTATTTCTAAGTCGTAAGGTCCAGAACTATCTTTTGCACAAATAGTAACACTATACTCATCAGAAGTTTGTCCTTCACCAGGTGCAGCCATGTCTACTGCAATAAATTCAAAGGTGTTTTCTGGGATTCCAGCAGAGGCCCCATGGCCAACTTCCTCGTAATTAGATATAAAAAAGTTGGTCTTGTAGTTAGGCGTGATTTTATTTTCAACTAAATACTTTGCCATACCTAAAAGAGCAATAACACCGGCCTTATCGTCTAAGTGCCTTGACTTTACAAAGCCAGATGGTGTAACCATAGCCCTAGGGTCTAGGTGGACAAAATCCCCAACACTTATACCAAGTTTAAGGGTATCTTCTTTACTAGCTACTCTTTCATCAATTCTAACCTCCATATTGGCAGAATTTCTTTCTACAGTATCTGTTCCACTTCCGTGGACATGAGAAGAGGCTTTATTAGTCATAACAGTACCGGTGTATTTTTTCCCATCC
>CAZRYA010000045.1:5595-10186 GCA_964604235.1 uncultured Tissierellaceae bacterium
TTCTATAAGGACATGTTCTCCTTCTATAGTGGCCCAAGTATATCCCCCTAATTGAGTAAGCTTAAGTTTACCATCAGACTTTACTTCCTTAACCATGGCTCCTAAAGTGTCAACGTGGCCTGATAAGGTAACTTCCTTTGAGTTATCCTTACCATCTAGGCTGGCAACTAAAGCACCCTTGTTAGTAAGGTAGGTTTTTAAACCCAAGTCATCAAATAGTTTTTGAACAAAGGAAATAGCATCAGTTGTACTTCCAGATGGACTAGGTATTTCTAACAGTTTGATTAAATTTTCTTTTATATAATCCATAATATCGCTCCTCACTTTTTATTTTAATATAAGTAAATCATACCATAGAGGAAAAATCGTGTCTAGATAGGTAAAAGTAAATATTTTAGCAATTAAGCTAGTAATATAGTATAATATATTTAGAATAATTGTAGGCGAATAAATTGTCAGGAGTGGTTCTTATGTTAAAGGAAATTAGCTCAGGAGGTGTTGTCATCTTCGGAAATACTCTCTTGCTTCTAAAAAAATTTAATGGAGACTGGGTCCTTCCTAAAGGAAGAGTTGGACAAGGGGAGGAACTTGAAGAAGCGGCTTTAAGAGAAGTATTTGAAGAAGCTGGTGTTAAGGCTGAAATCAATAAGTATATAGGAAAAGTCCACTATGATTATAGAAATTTAAAGAAAAATAAGTTGGTAAACAAAACGGTTCATTGGTATTTAATGAAGGCTAGTAGTATGGAGTCTGTACCTCAAAAGACAGAAGGATTTATAGATGCCGTTTTTGTCCATGTGGACAAGGCCCAAGATTTGCTTAAGTATGAAGATGAAAGAAATATAATCCTAAGGGGATTGAATATGATCGAAATATAGAAGAGGTGATTGGATGACATTTTCCGGTATGACAAAAAATGAACTTTCAAGAATGCCAATAGAAGATAGATGTTGTGCAGTGTCGGAACTAGCAGCAATTGTAAGGATGAGTGGGACTATACAAATATCAGGTAATAAAGATATTACTATAAATTTTACTACTGAAAATGCAGCAATAGCTAGGAGGATATTTTCCTTAATAAAGGGAGTATATACTACAGATGTAGAAGTAAGGGTAAAGAGGAATAAACAGCTTAAAAAAAATAATAACTACTTAATAATAGTAAAAGATAGGGAAGTATCAAAGCAGATACTAGATGATGTAGGTTTTAGTTATAATGAATCTAGTATTTTTATTCCTAACTTTAGAATACCAGAAGAAATAATAAATAATAGATGTTGTAAAAGGTCCTATATTAGAGGGGCTTTTTTAGGCGGAGGATCTATTACCAATCCAGAAAAGACCTATCACTTAGAGTTTGTAACCAGCAGTGAAACTCATGGAAAAGACTTATCAGACTTAATAAATTCATTTTCCTTAAATTCAAAAATAGTAATGAGAAAGGAATCCTATGTTATATACTTAAAAGAAGCTGACCAGATAGTTGACCTACTAAATATAATAGGGGCCTATCAGGCACTTTTAAAGTTGGAAGATATTAGGGTTTTAAAAGATGTTAGAAATAATATTAATAGGTTAGTAAATTGTGAAACTGCCAATTTAGGCAAGACTATTAATGCATCTATGAGGCAGATTGAAAACATAAAGCTAATAGATGAAAGGGTGGGTTTAAATAAGTTGCCAAACAGTCTAAGGGAAATAGCAGAAGTTAGGCTTAAGAATCCAGATGCAACCCTTAAAGAACTAGGTGAGTATTTAAATCCACCTGTAGGGAAGTCTGGGGTAAATCATAGGTTAAGAAAAATTGAGAAGTTAGCAAATGATATAGAGGGAAGGAAATAGAATGGAGGATAAGATGGAATATTTAGGAGAATTCACCCATCTACATGTCCATACGGAGTATAGTTTATTAGATGGTTCTATAAAAGTAAAAGATATAATGAAAAGGGCTAAGGAATTAAACATGGATTCTATAGCCCTGACAGACCATGGGGCTATGTTTGGAGCAGTTGAGTTTTATAAACAGGGTAAGAAATATGGAATAAATCCAATACTAGGGTCAGAAGTCTATGTGGCAATTGATAAATATACTGATAAAGAGCCTAAGGATAAGGCTAACTACCACTTGGTCTTACTGGCTGAAAACAACCAGGGTTATGTAAATCTTATGAAGATAGTTTCAGAGGCCTATGTAAATGGTTTTTATTACAAGCCTAGGATTGACCACGATATTCTTAGGAAATATAGTAAGGGTATAATAGCCCTATCTGCCTGCCTAGGTGGAGAAGTGGCCCAGCATATTTTAAAAGATAATTATGATAGGGCTAAAGATGTAGCCTTAATATATAATGATATATTTGGCCAGGGTAATTTCTTTTTAGAATTACAAGATTATGGTTTAGAAGACCAAAGAAGGGTTAATGAAAGTCTAAGGAGGATTTCTAAGGAAACAGGCATCCCAATGGTGGCTACTAATGATGTCCACTATTTAAAAAAGGAAGATGCAAGGGTCCATGATGTGCTTTTGTGTATTCAAACTGGCAAGACAATCCATGAAGAAAATAGGATGAAGTTTCCTGCAGATGAGTTTTATTTAAAATCTAAAGAGGAAATGTATGAAATCTTTAAGGGTGACAAAGAGGCCCTAATAAATACCTATAAGATAAGTAAAAGGTGTAGGGTAGAAATGGACTTTGATACTATCCATCTGCCAGAGTATTCCATACCAGATGGCTATACTAATGTGGAATATTTAAGGGAGATTTCCTGGAAGGGTTTAGAAAAAAGATATGAAGTTATTACAGATGAAATAAAAGATAGGTTTGAATATGAATTTAATACTATAAGTAATATGGGCTATGTAGACTACTTTTTAATAGTATGGGACTTTATTAGGTATGCGAAGGAAAATGAAATCCAAGTAGGACCAGGAAGAGGGTCGTCAGCAGGAAGTATAGTTACTTATGCCTTGGAGATAACTGACATAGACCCCTTAGAATACAATTTGATTTTCGAAAGATTTTTAAATCCAGAAAGGGTCTCCATGCCAGATATAGATATAGACTTTTGCTATGAGAGAAGAGAAGAAGTAATAGATTATGTGGTGGAAAAATATGGCCACGATAAGGTGGTGCAAATTGCTACATTTGGAACCATGGCAGCCAGAGGGTCTATAAGGGATGTAGGCAGGGCCTTAGATATGTCCTATGGAGAAGTTGACTATATAGCCAAACAGATACCTATGGAGCTAAATATGACCATAGACAAGGCCTTAAATGTCAACAAGCAATTAAGAGATAAGTATGAAAGTGACCTAGATGTAAAGCGATTAATAGACTTTGCTAGGGAAGTAGAGGGCTTGCCAAGACATACTTCTACCCATGCGGCAGGAGTTTTGATTTCTAAAGAGCCAGTGACTAACTTTGTCCCCCTACTTAGGAATGGAGACTATATTACAACCCAATTTAATATGATTGAGCTTGAAGAATTGGGACTTTTAAAGATGGACTTTCTGGGGCTGAGAACTTTAACTGTAATTAGGGATGCAATTAATTTAATATATGAAAACCATGGTAAAAAAATAGATTTTGATAAAATATCCTATGAGGACACCAAGGTGCTGGAAATGTTTTCCAAGGCTGAAACTCTAGGGATTTTTCAATTTGAGAGTCCAGGTATGAGAAATTTCTTAAAGGAGTTAAGGCCTAATGTGTTTGAGAACTTAATAGCAGCCAATGCCCTTTACAGGCCAGGGCCTATGAACCAGATTCCAACCTTTGTAATGTGTAAACATGACAATAGTAAAATAGAGTATATCCATCCAAAACTAGAGGGAATACTAGATGAAACTTACGGATGTATTGTATACCAAGAGCAGGTTATGCAAATAGTAAGGGACATCGGAGGCTATTCATTGGGAAGGGCTGACCTGGTTAGGAGGGCCATGAGTAAGAAGAAAATGGATGTCATGGAAGAAGAGAGGAAGAATTTTATCTATGGTCAAGAAGAAAATGGGGAGATTTCCGTTCCAGGCTCCATTAGGAATGGAGTGGATGAAAAGTCTGCATCTAAAATATATGACCTTATGATAGATTTTGCTAACTACGCCTTTCCTAAGTCCCATTCAGCGGCCTATGCAGTTGTGGCCTATAGGACGGCCTGGCTCAAGTACTACTATCCAGTTGAATTTATGGCAGCCTTAATCTCTTCAGTTATGGGAGTCACTTCATCTGTTTCACTTTATATACAAGAGTGTAAAAGGCTTAAGATAGAAATACTACCACCAAGTGTAAACCAATCCTTTGAAAAGTTTACAGTAACTGATGGTAAAATAAGATATGGACTTTCAGCAGTAAAAAATGTAGGGTCTAATTTTATAAAGGCCATAGTAGATTCCAGGGCGGATGGAGACTTTGTATCTCTTACAGACTTTGTTGAAAGGATAATAAAAGTAGACTCCCATAGTTTAAACAAAAGAGCAGTAGAGTCCCTTATTAAATGTGGAGCCTTTGATGAGTTAGGTGGAAATAGGGCCGAGTATCTTTCTGTATACGAAAAGATTATTGACGGAGCTACTTCTGATGCAAAGAGA
>CAZRYA010000046.1:0-10158 GCA_964604235.1 uncultured Tissierellaceae bacterium
CTGGGAAGGCTGAAAAAATGTTGATCCTTAAGTCAGAATACCTGCCTATTTGTTTTATTACTATACTTTACGGTAGATAAAGGAGGTATTATGTTAATTTGTGTTTAATGACAATCCTTTATGAATTTTTTAGGGATTGTTTTTATTTTGTAAAAAATAGGAGGAAATATGAAAATAGCTATAGGAGTATGTGAAAAAATCAATGGAATCTGTACAACGATGGGATGTTTTAGGGCCTATAATAATAAGGACAAGCATTTTGAGACCTATAAAGATATTGAAACAGAACTGGTATCTTTTTTTACTTGTGATATGTGCTCTAAGGGTACGAAAGAAAATATGGAAAACATAAGCAAGAAACTAAGAGACCAGGAAGTTGATAGGTTGCATTTAGGTGTATGTGCATCTAAGTGTGAGGCAAATAGGTTGGAGGAAATTAGGGATATATTTGCAAAAGAAGATATAGAAATAGTAGAGGGAACACATTAATACATATAGGGGGAATGAAGAATGAAAAAGTTTTTAAGTATAACTTTAGCAGTTTCGATGATGTTTGGTCTTACTGCTTGTGGAAAGAAAAATGAAGAGGTAAAGGAGGAAGTAAAAGAAGTTGTTGAAAGTGTTGATGAAATCGTGAAAAGTGACCACTATCCAGTAACTATTTCTACTTACAATTATGCTAAAGAACCAGTAGAAGTTAGCTTTGAAAAGGTACCAGAAAAAGTGGTGGCAGTTTATCAAAACTCAATAGAAACTTTACTGGCCCTAGGTCTAGAGGATAGGTTAGTTGGAACAGCAGGACTTGACCATGATGTAAAAGATGAGTATAAGGATGCTTTTGCCAATGTGAAGTATTATGAAAATCTACCAACTAAGGAAGAAATTCTAGGCATGGAACCAGATTTTATCTTAAGTTGGCTTTCAATTTTTGACGAAAAGAGATTTGGAGATGTAGATTTTTGGCATGAGAGGAATATAAATACCTACATGGCACAAAACAGTGGAGTAGCCAAGCCAGATTCAATAGAGAATGAATATGAGGATATTTTAAACATAGGTAAGATTTTTGATGTATAAGATGAGGCTAATGCTCTTGTAGACAATATGAAGGCGGAAATAGAAAAACCAAGAGAATTTGGTAAGGATAGGGAGCCAGTAAAAACAGTAATTCTAGAAATAGGTAAAGAAAATACCTTTAGAATTTATGGTAAGGACAGTATAGGCGGAAATATTGCCAGTTTAGTTGGGGCTGACCTAGTAGCTGATGAAAATGGGAAAATAGGGGCAGAGGACTTAGTAGGACTTAATCCAGAAGTTATATTTACTGTTTACTATGGGGATAATATAGATAGGGATATGGCCTTAGATGAAATTAAAAACAATCCAGCCTTGTCTAGCATACTGGCAGTTAACAATGATAGGGCGTATCCTATTATGTTAAGTGAGGTTTATGCCAGTGGAATAAGAACTTTAGATGGTATAAAGTCTATAAGCCAAGGTCTATATCCTGATTTTAAGTAGGAATAATATGAAAAATAAAACTTTAGAAGTCAACAAGCAGGGATTATTTAAAGGGACGCCTATTTATATAGGCGTTACTCTTGTATTAATACTAGTATTAGTTTTTTCGATTTTAGCAGCTGTAACGATGGGTTCAGTTGATATATCTGCTAAGGATATATACAGTATAATCTTTTATAAGCTGTTTGATATAGGAAATTAAGCTGACCTACCAAGTCCGGCAATAGTCGATATAGTTTGGTATATAAGACTACCTCGGATAATACTAGCCACATGTGTAGGAATGGGCCTTGGAGTGTCAGGTTTAATCATGCAGGCAGTGGTGAAAAACCCTTTAGCAGATCCCTACATCTTAGGAGTTTCCTCAGGTGCCTACCTAGGAGCAACTATAGCCATAATGTTAGGCATTGGGACTTTTTTAGGTCCAAATTATGTTGGAATATTTGCTTTTTTAGGTGCCTTTATAATATCTTTGCTGGTCATGTTAATGGCCAATGTAAATGGTAAGGCAAACTCGACTAAGCTGATTTTATCAGGTATGGCCCTTAGTTCTCTTTGCTCAGCTTTTTCTAGTTTTATAATCTATATGGTAGATGACAAGGAAAGGATTAGGAGTATAACCAACTGGATGATGGGAAGTTTAGCAGGAGCAAAATGGGAGACGATATCTTTTATATTTCCAATAATCCTCCTAGGGACTATATTTTTTGTAAGCCAATATAGGACCCTAAACTTAATGCTATTAGGGGATGAAGTTTCAATAACCTTGGGGAAAGACCTACATAGATACAGGCAAGTATATTTATTGGTAAGCTCATTAATAATAGGATTAATAGTATATTCATCAGGTATAATAGGTTTTGTAGGCCTTATAATTCCTCATATAGTTAGGATAATCTTTGGTACCGACCACAAGAAAATAGTTCCAATTACAGCCTTGGCAGGGTCTATATTTTTAATATGGGCTGATGTGCTTTCTAGGATAATAATTCCAGGAAGTGAGCTTCCTATAGGAATATTAATCTCCATGATAGGAACTCCAATATTTATTTACCTAATGGTAAGTAAATCTTATGGCTTTGGAGGTGGTAAATAGTGGAACTATATTCAAGGGACATAAGTGTGGACCTAGGTGGTAGGAAGATTTTAAATAATATAAACCTCCATATAGGCAAGAAGGAATTTGTAGGAATAATTGGTCCAAACGGCAGTGGTAAAAGTAGCTTACTTAAGACCATGTATAGGACCTTAAAGCCTAAATCGGGGTCCATCTATATAGATGGAAGTAAAATAGAAGCTATGTCTTTAAGGGATACTGCCAAGAAAATAGCCGTTGTAGCCCAACATAATGATTCGGATTTTGATTTTTCAGTTTTAGATATGGTCTTAGTGGAAAGATCTCCCCATAAGAAGTTTATGGAAAGAGATAATAAAGATGATTATGACATGGCCTTTGATGCTTTGGATAAGGTTGGGATGACAGCCTTTACTGATAGGAATTTTAATAGCTTGTCAGGTGGAGAGAAGCAAAGGGTTATTTTGGCCAGGGCTCTGGCACAAGATACTTCTTGCTTAATATTAGATGAACCAACTAACCATCTTGATATAAAATATCAACTTCAATTTATGTCTATAGCAAAGTCTTTAGATATTACTGTTATTTCTGCCATACACGATTTAAATATAGCCAGTATTTATTGTGACAAGATATACGACATGAAAGCTGGAGGAATTGTAGCCTATGGAAGTCCAAAAGAGATAATAACCAGAGAGCTTATAAAGGAACTATATGAAGTTGATTCGGAGGTAAACATAGGTGAAAGTGGAAGCATTAATATTATATATAAGCCGTTTAAATTCTAGCTTACAGGGAAAGATTAAAAGCTGAGACAGGAGTCTCAGCTTTTAATCTTTTTGTTTTTTTTTAGCTATGATTTTCATAATTAAGTTAATAGAAGTAAAAATTATAAATAGAAAAAAGAATAAATAGCCTATGGGTATTAAGGCAAAGGGTTCAACTAAGCGGCCATCGGGAAGAACTTCTGAACCTATAAGCTGAAAGCCTATGATACAGGCTAGAAATCCAAAAAGTCAAATCAACATGGCCCCTTTGTAAATGATAGTTTTTTATCTTTTTTCCATTGGTTTGAAATATTTTTCATGATTTTTTCATCTTCTATTTCAGCAATATCTACATTTCTATAAAGACTTAAAATATACTTATAGACATCTTTAAAGTATTTTTCGTATATTTCTTCAAAATCATTCACTTTTTTACCACCTTTCACATATAAGACTTATGAAAAGTCATTTCGTTACAAATATAAATTATTTATATTTATTTTACCCAAAATATTAAAAAATATCAGAATTTTAAAATTAGAGCCTATTATGGAATAATATTGTATAATTAGAATTAAATTATATTAAATAAAAGGAGAAGTGACTTAGGGTGAGAAGAAGGGCATGTTTATTTATAGTTGGAGGGATATTAATAGCTACTAGTCTTTACCTATATACAAGTTTTAAGGGGAATCCAGTTTCTAGGTATATGGGAGCCAAGCCATTAAGGATTATGTAGAGATGAACTATGAAGATTTAAGTAAGACCATATCTAGAACAGAGTTTAGCTTTAAGGACGGAAAATACAAGTCCCTTGTTAAGACTGACCAGCTAGATGTATTTTTTTATGTGGCTACAAATTTTAAGGGAGATATCGTATATGATTCTTATAGGCCTGATGTAGGTCAAAAGCTTAATACTTACAACAGGCTATATGGACAATACGAAGAATTTGTAGAAGACAAGCTTAAAAATATGAAGAAACTAGATTTTTCTCTAGCTAGTTTTATAGTTGAACCAGAGGATTTTACTAGTTTGGAAATAAATAAAATCTATAAGGTTGGAGAAATTCCTTTTAAAAAGGAAATAAGCTTATATATTTATGATGAGAAGACTTTGGATAGGATAATATTTTATTTAGCTGAAGTTGATAGGGTATTTGAAGATGACGAAATTGACCTAGTTTCTATCTACTTAGAGGGAGATGGAAATTCAGGAGAGAGTTTTAGCTTGCTAGGTATAGACAAGACATTATTAGATGAAAATATAAGGAGCCTATGGTTTAAGTCCAATGAAAATTAAAAGGAAGCAGTTTTAATAAAAAATATTAAGATAAGTATAATTAACAAATTATTCTGGCAAATGATATAATAGGTTTAAATAAAATATTAGGGGGGAAGTTTAGATGAACTATAGAAATTTTACTCGTGACAATTTAAAGGTATATCCTTTGGGGTTTGGAACTATGAGGCTACCAATATTAAATAATGATTCTAGTGAAATTGATGTAGAAAATGCTAAGAAAATAATTAGGTATGGAATTGACAATGGAATAAATTATATTGATACTGCCTATATGTACCACCAAGGAAATAGTGAATACTTAGTAGGTCAGGCTTTAAAAGATGGCTATAGGGAAAGGGTTTACTTGGCAACTAAGTCTCCAAGTTGGCTTATTAAATCCCATGAAGACTTTCATAAGTTTTTAGACCACCAATTGGAAAAGCTTCAGACAGATTATATAGACTTTTATTTACTACATACCTTAAATAAGGACTATTGGGAAAATTTAAAGGCAAATGATGTGTTTAAATTTATTGAAGAAGCGAGAGAATCTGGCAAAATAAAGTACATAGGTTTTTCCTTCCACGATGAATTAGATGTATTTAAGGAAATAGTTGACTCTTATAGGTGGGATTTTTGTCAAATTCAATTGAACTATTTAGATAGGTCCTATCAGGCTGGGCTTGAAGGTCTTCGTTATGCTAAAGCTAGGGATATTTCTCTTGTAATAATGGAACCTATAAAGGGAGGGAAATTAGTAAATCCTTCAGATGAAATAAAAGATATATGGGCAGAGGGTACAAAAAGGACTCCAGCAGAATGGGCCCTTAGATGGGTATTAAATATGGAAGAGGTAGGCGTGGTTTTAAGTGGTATGGGGAATATGGAAGAAGTAGTGGAAAATATAAAGACTGCCAGTGAGGGCCTTCCCAATAGTTTGAAAGACGAGGAATTAGAAATAATAAATAGGGTAACTAGGGTCTATGAAGATAAGATAAAAGTTGGATGTACAGCTTGTGAATACTGTCTACCATGTCCACAAGGGGTTGCTATTCCAGATATATTTCAAACCTATAATGACTATTATGTATTTGGAAATCAGTCGGCTTGTAAGACTGTTTATAAGAAATATATGGATAGAGGGGTAGATGCTAGTAAGTGTGTGGATTGTGGTCACTGTGAAGAACTTTGTCCTCAGCACTTACCAATAAGAAAAAATCTAAAAGAAGCGGATATAGTCTTAAATAAGGACTAGTCTTTGAATTTTATTAATTAAATTAAGTAGATTAGATTTAATATTTATAACTAATAATCAATAAACTTGTAGCTTTTAGCTACAAGTTTATTGATTATTAGTTGTATTATGACTATTATCTAAATTTATTGTAAGAGAAAAGTTTTATTTTATATGGTATAATATTTTAATAGTTTCTTTTATGAAGGAGGAATATAATATGAAAAACAAGATTTTGCTACTGCTACTTATTTTTTCCATGTTATCAAGTTCAGTTTTTGCAAAAGGACCTGCCATAATTAGTGTGGGAAAGGATTTAACCCTAACTCAAAGGGATGAAATATTAAAAAGATTTGATGCTGGTAAAAATGATAAAATCATAGAAGTAAGTAATGAAGAAGAGAGACAGTATTTAGGAGAATATGTAGACAGTAAGACCCTTGGAACTAGGGCTATTTCATCATCTTATGTAGAAGTAATAGGCCTTGGTAAGGGGATAAAGGTGGAAACTTATAATACTACATGGATAACAGAAGATATGCTTATAAATGCTCTTGTAACAGCAGGGGTAAAAGATGCTTTGGTGAAGGTTGCAGCTCCATTTCCAGTATCGGGAACAGCTGCCTTAACGGGAATTTTAAAAGGCTTTGAAGAGGCCTCAGGTATTGTAATAACAGAAGAAAGCAAGCAAGTAGCCAATGAGGAAATTGCTAAAACAGGAGAATTGGGCCAAGAGATAGGAAAAGATCAAGCTGCAAGTATTATGCAAATGGTTAAGGAACAAGTAGTAGAAAATAATCTTACATCTACTGAAGAAATTAAAGAAGCCATAGAAAATGCATCAAAAAGTATAAATATAGAGTTAACTGAAGCACAAAAAGCACAGATTTCCGAATTAATGGAAAAAATTTCTAGCTTAGATTTAAATGTTGAGGATATTAAGTCCCAGGTAAAGAATATATCAGATAAGCTTAAAGAATTAAGCAAGAACACAGAAGAAGTTAAGGGGATTTTAGCTAAAATATTAGATTTTGTGAAAAAAATCTTTGAAAAGATAAACAATATTTTTAAATAAAATAGTAAAATAGTATCAAAATATGGTATAATGATTTCAGGAAAATACTATATGTGGTATATAGTCTATAGTTAACTATAGACTATATTTATTTTTATGGAGGGATTAGATGATTAAGGTAATTAAAAGGGATGGGAGAGAAGTTGACTTCCAAAAAGATAAAATAATAGTGGCAATAGAAAAAGCTATGAAGTACGGAAGTGGTATTTACGAAATTTCTATCGCTGAAAAGATAGCAGATGAAATTTATACAGTAGCAAATACAACTAAATCATTGACAATAAGGCAAATTGAAGATATGGTCTACCATAAATTAATAGAAAATGACCATAGGGAAACAGCAAAGGCCTATGAAGGTTATAGGGCTATTCAAGAGTTTAAAAGGGAAAATAATACTACAGATACAAGTATCTTTGGCCTTTTAAACTATGTTAATGAAGAGGTTATGAACGAAAATTCAAATAAAAATCCCAGGATAGCTGCCACTCAAAGGGACTTAATAGCAGGAGAAGTTTCCAAGGATATTGCTAGAAGAAAAATAATTCCATCTCATTTAATACAGGCCCACGACGAAGGAGCAATACATATACATGATTTAGATTATATAATGCAACCAATTTTCAATTGCTGCATCATAGACTTAGAAAATATGCTAGAGTTTGGAACTGTAATAAACGGTAAATTAGTGGAAAGTCCTAAGTCTTTCCAAGTTGCTTGTACAGTAGCAACCCAAATAGTGGCCCAAGTAGCATCTAATCAATATGGTGGCCAGAGTATATCTGGTATAGACAAGATATTAGCTCCCTATGTAAGAGTTAGTTTTCTTAAGTACAAGGACAGGGTAAGGGAAGAAATGTTAATAACTGGAGTAGTATTAAGCGATGATCAATTGGATAAAATAGCTTGGAAGAGGACCAAGGATGAAATTAAGGCAGGGGTTCAAACTATCCAGTATCAAATAAATACCCTTATGACAACCAATGGTCAATCTCCATTTTTAACTCTTATGTTACATTTTGAAGAGGATTATGAATATGCCTATGAGGCGGCTTTAATCCAGGAAGAAATACTTTCACAGAGGTTAGAAGGAATAAAGAACGAACAAGGCGTATATATAACGCCAGCCTTTCCTAAGATAATCTATGTATTGGATGAGCATAATATCCATGAAGATAGTAAGTATTATTATATAACAGAACTTGCAAGTAGGTGTACTGCTAAGAGAATGTATCCCGACTATATATCTGCTAAGAAGATGAGGGCAATTTATGAGGGGAATGTCTTTGCCCCTATGGGCTGTAGGGCCTTATTATCTACATTTAAAGATTCACAAGGGCATTACAAATTTGATGGTAGGTTTAATATAGGGGTTACTTCCATTAATTTGCCTCAAGTTGGGCTAATAGCAAAAGGTAATAGAGACTTATTTTGGAATATACTAGAAGAAAGGCTAAATCTAGCTAAGGAAATGGGAATGGTTAGGTATAATCTATTAAAAGATGTTACATCTGACGTAAGTCCAATTCACTGGCAACATGGAGCTGTGGCTAGGATGGAAAAGGGAGAGACGATAGGTAAATTCTTAAAGGGTGGATATGCAACTGTCACTTTAGGTTATATAGGTCTTTACGAAGCTGTTAAGTCCATGTTGGGTGTTAGCCATACTTCTAAAGAAGGAGAAGATTTTGCAGTTGAAATCCTACAATTTATGAAAGCTAAGACAATCCAGTGGAGGGAAGAAACAGACCTGGCTTTTGCCTTATACGGAACTCCTTCTGAGAATATGGCTGGTAGACTTTGTGCCATAGACAGGAAAAATTTCGGGGTAATAGAAGATATTACTGACAAGGGTTTTTACATTAACTCCTACCATGTTGATACAAGGGAAGAAATCGATGCTTTTTCAAAGTTGACTTTTGAAGCTAAGTTCCAAGAGATTTCAACAGGAGGTAGTATTTCCTATATAGAAATTCCTAATATGAACCACAATACAGAGGCTATATTAGAAGTTATGAAGTATATGTATGACAATATACTTTATGCAGAATTTAATACTAAGTCAGACTACTGCCACGAATGTGGTTTTGATGGAGAGATAATAATCAATGATGATCTAGAGTGGGAGTGTCCACAATGCCATAATAAGAACAAGGATAAGATGAATGTAGTTAGGAGAACTTGTGGATATTTAGGTGAAAATTTTTGGGGAGAAGGTAGGACTAAAGATATAAAATCAAGGGTTCTACACTTGTAGGTGATATACTTGAGATATGGACAAATAAGGAAATATGATGTTGCAAATGGGCCAGGTATCAGGGTAACATTTTTTGTTACTGGGTGTAGCCACAAGTGTTTTAATTGTTTTAATAAGGAATACCAGGATTTTGATTATGGAAAACTTTGGACAGATGAAACTACAAGGGAAGTAATAGAATACTTGAACCAGAGCCAAGTAAAGGGGCTTTCTATTTTAGGTGGAGAACCTTTTCAAAATGAAGTAGATCTTAAGAAAATATTAGTGGACATAAAAAGTAAATCAAGTAAGTCTATTTGGATTTGGTCTGGCTATAGCTATGAATATCTACTAGGACATAGGGACAAGAGAAGGCTATTAGAAGAAGTAGATGTCTTGGTAGATGGACCTTTTATTGAAAGTTTGAAGGACTTAAGCTTGAAGTTTAGGGGCAGCTCTAATCAACGAATAATAGATGTTAAGGAGAGCTTAAAGAAAAATAAGCTGGTCCTGTATAATATATAAATTTTGGAGGAAGTTATGGAAATAAAAATTAAGTATCATGATGATAGTATTGAAAAATTAGAATTTATAGGTGGCAAATCAGATTGGATAGACCTAAGGGCAGCTGAAAGTGTGGACCTTAAAGCTGGAGATTTTAAACTGATTTCCCTAGGTGTTTCTATGGAATTACCAAAAGGTTATGAGGCCCATGTAGCACCTAGAAGTTCTACCTATAAGAACTTTGGAATAATTCAAACTAATAGTGTAGGGGTAATTGATGAGTCTTATTGTGGAGACCAAGATATTTGGAAGTATCCAGCCTTGGCAATGAGGGATACTAGGATTGAAAAAGGCGATAGAATTTGTCAGTTTAGAATAATGGAAAAGATGAAAGATATAGAATTTAAAGAAGTTGAAAGGCTATCTAATGAAAATAGGGATGGTTTTGGGAGTACGGGAGTAAAG
>CAZRYA010000047.1:0-10065 GCA_964604235.1 uncultured Tissierellaceae bacterium
TTTTGAAAATGCAGATATTGTCCATGTTGATGGAAGTATAGATCCACTTAGAGACATTGAGACCATCAACTTAGAATTGATGTTTTCTGACATTGAATTACTTGAAAGAAGACTTGAAAGAAGTAAAAAAGCTTTAAAAGGCGATAAGTCTTTAGCTACAGAAGTTGAACTAGTACAAAGAGTCCTAGAAGCTTTAGAAGGTGGAAAGTCTGTTAGGAATATGGACTTAAGTGATGAAGAAAAAATCATGATAAAATCTTTTAACCTTCTAAGTTCAAAACCCGTTATCTATGCTGCCAATGTTTCTGAAGATGATATATTGGATGGTAATGAATTCGTTGAAAAGGTTAAAGGTTTTGCCAAAGAGGAGGACTCTGAAGTTGTCCTTGTAAGTGCCCAAATAGAAGCTGAGATATCTCAACTTGATGATGAGGAGAAAAAAGAATTTTTAAATGACCTAGGATTGGACCATTCTGGACTTGATAAGTTAATCAAAGCAAGTTATAAACTACTGGGACTTATGAGTTTCTTAACTGCTGGCCCTATGGAATCTCGTGCCTGGACCATACCTGTTGGAACTCCAGCACCAAAAGCTGCATCTAAGATCCACTCTGATATTGAACGTGGATTTATCCGTGCTGAAGTTATCTCTTTTGAAGACCTAATGGCCCATGGTGGTAATATGACATCTGCCAAAGAAAAAGGCCTTGTTAGAATAGAAGGAAAAGACTATATAATGAAAGACGGAGACGTTGTCCTATTTAGGTTTAACGTATAAAAAAAGCTCTTTGAGAAATTTCTCAAAGAGCTTTTTTAATTACCAGTATCTTTAATAAAAGATCCTACAAGTCATCCAATTACAACTGGTATTAGCCAAGGTATACCTAACTTATATAGGGGGAACTTTTCTATTATACTTGCAAAAGCTAAATCATATAGGTTTAATACATCTATAAAACTTACAAGTCCTGCTAGGGCTACAGAAAACCTATATATATTCCTATTAGGCCTATCATCTAAAAATACAGTCAACATTATTATCGTAATAGTCATTGGGTACATAAATAGTAGTATAGGTTCTGCTATGTGAATTAATTTTTCCACTCCACCTATTGACATTACCCCACTAAAAATTGTTATAGCTATAGCAAAGTATCTATAGGCCAATTTACCCCTACTAATTTTGCTAAAATAATTGCTTACTGCAGATACAAGTCCTACTGCTGTAGTTAGGCAGGCCAATAAAACTGCTAAGCCTAATCCATACTTCCCAAAAGACACTAGGGTCAATTCTGCTACTTTCAAAGTCAACTGAGTCATTAAATTCCACTTAAGCTAGCCCCTATATAAGTAAGACCCAGGTATACAAAAGCTAAGGCAAACAAGCAGATTAACCCAGCCTTTAAAGTATACTTAACTTGGTTTTCTATATCCCTTACCCCTGAATCGATTAAAGAGTTTACTATTATACCCCCTAATAAGATAGACCCTAAACTGTCTATGGTCTGATAGCCTATTTTAAATCCAAAGGAAAAATTATTTTCCATACCTGTATCTATAGGATGGCCTAGGGGATCTATTATCCCTTTAAATATTATTAAAAATAAGATAATTACAAGCCCTGGTGTTAGTATTTTACCTAATTTGTCTACTACACCCTTAGGGTTTAAGACCAATAATAAAACTATGGAAAAATAGATTACTGCAAATACTTCTGGGCTTAAGTTTGGCATTACTACAGAAGCTGCCAGCTCATATGAAGTTGCTCCCGTTCTTGGAATTGCAAGTAAGGGCCCTATGGCTATGGATATAGTTATCCCTAAAAACTTCCCAAATCCTTTAAATACCCTATCTCCTAGTAGGTCTACGTCTCCTCCTAACTTGGCTGATGCTACTATCCCCATAAGTGAAATCCCCACACCACTTATTAGAAAACCTAGGCTGGAAATTATCCAATTACTTCCAGAATTTAAGCCTATATAGCTTGGAAGATTAAGTTGCCTGCTCCAAAAAACATAGAGAATAAGGCTCCCCCTAAGACCAAAATACTTATTTTTTTATTTTCTTCCATAAATACCTCCCTTAAAAGTAAAATGATCCTAATTAACCATTTATTCTATAATATTAAGATATACTATCATGACTTAGGCCTAATAAGCAAATAATGCTGGAGATTAATCTCCAGCATTACTATGTATATCTATTTTACTGTTTTATGTGGCTTTTCTTTAACTAAAAACCCTATTCCACTTCCTACTAGGGCTGGAATCACCCAAGGTATACCTAAGTTGTAAAGTGGAAAACCTTCTATTATTTTTGCAAAGCCCAACTTATATAAGTTATGTACATCTAGTATACTAACTATTCCAACTAGGCCTACTGAAAACCTATATATATTCTTGTTAGGGTCATCTCCTAATAAGACTGTAAGTATTACTACCGTTATAGTTATTGGATACATAAATAAGAGTATTGGTTCTGCTATATGGATTAACTTCTCAACTCCACCAATTGACATTATCCCACTAAATACAGTTATCCCTATTGCCAAAGGCCTATATTGAAGCCTTCCATTACTTAGCCTATTAAAGTAGCTACTAACTGACGATACTAAACCTATTGAAGTTGTGAGGCATGCTAGTAACACAGCTATACCCAACCCATACTTGCCAAAAGATTTTAAGGTTAAGTCTGCTATCTTTAAAGTAAGTTCGGTTTTCTCCATTCCTGGATAAATTCCACTTAGGCTTGACCCTATATAAGTAAGTCCTCCATAAACAAGGCCTAGGCCTATTAAGGCTATAGATCCTGCCATTAAGGTATATTTCATTTGATCTTTTTTCTCTGTTACACCTGAAGATATTAGTGAATTTACTATTATACCGCCAAAGAATATAGATGCCAAGGTATCCATGGTCTGGTAGCCTATTTTGAATCCAAAAGAAAAATTACTTGGCAAATTAGTCTCAATGCTGGTTCCAAGGGGGCTTACTATACCCTTAAATATTATTAAAAATAGGATTAATATAAGGCCCGGAGTTAAATACTTACCCAGAGAATCTATTATCCCATTTGGATTTAAAACCAAAAGTAAAACTATACCGAAGTAAAATATTGCAAATAATTCTGGACTCAAGCCTGGTATTATAACTGAACCTGCCATCTCATATGAAGTTGCTCCTGTTCTCGGTATTGCAAGTAGCGGCCCTATGGCTATTGATACTGTTATGCCTAAAAACTTACTAAAGCCCTTAGAAACCCTACTTCCCATTACATCTAAGTCCCCTCCTACTTTCGCTAAAGCAATAATTCCCATAAGAGGAAGCCCTATACCTGTGATCAAAAATCCAAACATAGAAATAATCCAATTGCTACCTGATTCCAAACCTATAAATCCAGGAAATATTAAGTTTCCTGCCCCAAAAAACATAGAAAATAGTGCTCCTCCTAGTACAAATAAGTTGAATTCTTTCTTATCTTTCATAAAACCTCCTATATTATAACTTTAAAAATATAATTTACCCTATTCAACTACAAATACTATTACCAAACCTCCTTTTAACTTATACTCTTTATAAATATCATAATATAATATTCTGAAAAGTATATCAATTGCTTTACACCTATTTATATATATTATTTGTTAATCAACATCTTTGCAATAAATTATAGATAATATAAGTTAAATATTAAAAAACTACATAAAAATGTAGTTTTTTAAATATTATTTCAATATTTTATCCATAAAACTTATAAAGTTTTTATAGGATATTTTTTCTATATCTTCTTCAGAATATCCTCTTTCCCTAAGTTTGATCTTTAGATTATTTCCCTTAGAGATGTTCTCAAATCCTTGGACACCTACAGAATAATCTACAGGTTTATTCTCTCCTAAATACTCGAAAAAGTCAAAACCAAATGCAATATGGTCTATACCTATTAAATCTCTTATATAGTCTATATGGTCTATTAAAGAATCTATGGTCTTTTTATCTGGTTGGGAGTGGACAAATTCATGATAAGCATTTACTCCAACTAATCCCCCCTTGGTTCCGATAGCCTTAATTTGCTCATCTGTCAAGTTTCTCTTTACATCACATAGGGTCCTTGAATTAGAATGGGTGGCAATAAAGGGTTTCTTAGTAGCTTCATGCACATCCCAAAAACTTTTATCATTTAAGTGGGACACATCTAAGATTATTCCCAAATCTTCTATTATCTCTATAGCTTGCCTTCCTAGGTCTGTAAGTCCCCTATCAGGATTTCCCCTTGCCCCTGTTGCCAAATGGTTCTCTTCGTTCCAGGTTAGACTCATATGTCTAAATCCTAACCTATAAAGGCTATATATTGAATTTACTTCTTCCCCTATACCACTTAAACCTTCTATTCCTAACATTATAGCCAGTTTATCTTCATCTATAGCCCTATAAAAATCATTTGAATTCTTTATTACACTTAATACATCTTCATTTTCTATAAGCTCCTCACTCATAGCATTTATACTTTCCCTAAATCTCTCTCTGGGGCTTACATCATGAGGGGGATCTACCCAAACTACAAAAACTCCACCTACTAGTCCACCTTGTTTAAACTTATCTAAGTGGCGATTTTTTATAATGTGTGTATGACCCTTTAACCTTTCCACTACTACATCTGTCCAAATATCACCATGTATATCAAATAACATATGCTCATCTCCTAATCTTATTGTAAGTATTGTAGTATATTTCCAACAAATATTCCAAAGTAGTTGCCTATAATATATCCTGATACTCCTGCCAACATTATTGGGCCTATTAACTTATTCCAACCTTTTGCAATGGCCATTGCAACTGCTGTAGTTGGCCCTCCTATATTGGCATTTGATGCCAGCAAAATTTCCTCCAAATTAAATTTAAATAATTTCCCAAAGCCCAGTGTAACCACCATATTTACTAGGACGATTATCCCAGTAAAAAGTAACAATAAAGGCGATTTAGTTAGGATTAACTCTAGTGAAGCCGGCACTCCTATTACAACTAAAAATATATATATTAAAAAAGTTCCTATTTCTTGTGACCCATTTATATTAGACATTACACCTGGCACATAGGTTGCTGATAACATTGTAAATGTTGTCATAAGTAGGTATTCATTTCCTAATAGGCCATTTAATATATTTAAAAATAAATTGCCTGTTGGTATTATATTTGCTAATAGCCCTGCAATTTCTTTAGAAATCCATACTATGGCAAAAGAGATTGCCATTGCAAAGGCTATATCCCTAAGAGAAATTTCCTTTCTCCCCCAATATTTTGCTGCTAGTGTTTCTCCCTCTGCTGTATCTACAGCTCCTTCTACTTCATCTATATGGGGATGGGAGTATTTTTTTTGAAAAAAATTAATTGATGGTATTGCTAAAAGTACAAAGAAGTAAAGGGCCATAAGTAAATTATCAGCAACTACTAAGGCTGACATCCACTCTGGGTCTGTCCCAAAAGATTGCGCCATTGCTGCAAAGTTTACTCCTCCACCTATATAAGATCCCGTCATCATAGCTGCCATCTTGTACAGGTCCGGTATATGATCTTTTAGTATAAAAAAGGATATAAAAGCACCTAGTACAGTTCCTAAACTACCTATGAAAAAAATAATCATAAGCCTCCCGCTTTACTTCCATATCTTTTTGATATTTGCATTAAAAAGCAATAATGGAATTGATATGGGTACAACATAGCCCCATACATTGTCGTAAGTTGCTGCATCTGTTGGTATTATCTTGAAATTTGACCATAGCACATAATAAGCCTATTATTGCTCCTGTCATCTTTGAAGCCCATTTGTAAGTTTGTTCTAAATAAATACTAAGTGCAACTATTGCTACTAATATTGTCCATAAGGCCCAAGTATTATCTGGTCTAATTAATGTTTCAATTTTCTTATCCCCCTCTTAATATTAATTTGTATTTTCTTACTTTACTCCATGATATAATATTCTGAATATTTTTTCAATATATTAAATAAAATTTTAGTATATTGATATATATTCTAGGATCTCTTGTGATAAGATATAATAAAATCCTTATCATAAGAGGAGGGACTAACTTGGATATAGATATTGATATAGGAAATAAAATTAAAGAACTTAGAAAAGAAAAAAATATGAATATATCAGATTTAGCTAAGCAGGCCGAACTAAGTAATGGACTAATAAGCCAAATTGAAAGAAATATTGTAACCCCTTCAATTGTTTCACTTTGGAAAATCGCAACTGCCCTTGAAGTTTCTGTTGGTTCTTTTTTCGAAGAAGAAAAGCACAATCCAAATCCCATTGTTAGATACAATAATAGAAAGAGAATTATAACTTCTAATAAAAAAGCAATCTACGAATTACTATCACCAGACTTAAATAGGAAAATAGAATTTCTCTATATTACAATTAATGTTGGCGACTATAGTCATGATGACTTTGTAGTTCATGAAGGAGAAGAAGCAGGAATTGTTTTAAAGGGTAGGTTAAAAATTGAAACACCTGCTAGGGATTATATTTTGGAAGAAGGAGATAGCATTTATTTAGATAGTAGTATTCCCCACAGGTTTGTTAATGTAGGTGAAAAAACTTGCCAGTCGATTTGGGCAATGACTCCTCCTAGCTTTTAGTAGTTTAAAATCTCAATTAAAAAACGTGATATTTTGTAGTCTACAAAATATCACGTTTTTTTAATTATTATCCTTATCATTTACTTCCCCACTAGTTTCTATTGGTAAATTACTTCCCTCACCAAACATGTCATGGGCAATTTTTTTAGCCTCTTCCTCATCTGCTAGGAAATAAAATACCCCCTGGATTTTCTTTCCATCCACTATGGGAACAGTGGCCATTTCAATTGACTCTAAATTTAATTTATTAGCCTTCATTCCAGCTTCGAGTATTCTAGAAAAAGGAACATTTGTATCCACTGCATTCATAGAAGTCTCTATTATCTTAGGTATCCTAAGTATATTTTTGGGACTCAAGGCAGATTTAGCAAAGGCCTTCATCCACATTTGTTGGACTTCTTCCCTGCTATAGCCTCCAGGATAATAGTCGTGACCATTATTGTGTCTAAATCTTATTACATCATGACTATTTTTTCCATCTAATAACTGGGGCCCTTTTTTAACATTAATATGTAATTCTGGCTTAGCGGTCGGATCATCATATTTCATGTCTACAGGAACATCCATTTCTACTCCGCCTATAGCATCTACTATTTTCATAACACCTTCAAAATCAATCCTAACATAGTTATCAACATCAATATCTAAAAACTTATTAATAGATTCCATAGCCATATCTACCCCACCTATAGAGTGGGCATGGTTCAATTTATCCATTTTACCACCCACATCAACCCTAGTATCCCTCGGAATTGTCAGTAGTTTTATTCCACCTGTTTCAAAGTTCATGTTGATTACCATTATTGTATCGCTTCTGACACCTCTTTTTACTTCAAGTCCCCCATCATCTATTCCTAAAAGGACAAAGGACAATTCTTCCACATCTTCTTCATTTTTATTTTCTGTATTTATGGTTTTGCCTCTTACATATTCTTCATCTGGCCCTTTTAAAAATACTTTTTCCACAGTATAAAACATTCCTGAAAATGCCATGGTAGAAACCAGAAAAGCTATAATAAACCTTTTCATTACTGCACCACCTTGAATATAATATAAATCACTTCCCTATATTATACTACAAATTCAGAAAAGGTTGTGTGTTTTTTATAGCTGTAAGCTTTTTGTAACATTTTTAATCCACTTACCCGACTTAAGCCTAGAAGCTTCAAAGAAAATTTTAACTAATTCTTCTGATGAGATAATTAAATAAACATACTCAAGGGGCAAATTAAAGTAGCTTGCTCCTATATAACCTAAAGGTATGGCAAATAACCAGACAGTTCCTAATTGAACCAACATAGAGTAAAGTGTATCTCCGCCACCTCTAAATACTCCAACTATCATTAGGACATTAAAAAACCTCAGTGGGGCTATAAGTGCCATTATTTTTAAAATATTCACTGTCATCCTATAAGTTTCTTGGTTTATATTAAAAATAGATACTATACTAGATGAGCTTAACCAAACCAATCCACCTACTAACATTCCCAATAAGGGAGCCAAAACTCCTAACTTTTTGGCATATTCTAAGGCCAAATCCTCCTTGTCACTACCTATATTGTTACCTATTACTATAGCTGCTGCAGTTGCAAGGCCAACGGTTAAGACCATAAACATATTATTAATAGTTGTCGCAATTTGCATACTAGCCACTGCTGTTATTCCTATTTTTGCATAAATTATTGAATAGGCTGTCATACCTAAAGCCCATAATATCTCATTTGTAATTACAGATGATGATGTATTAAAGTAGGCCCTAATTATATTTTTATCAAAAGCTAAAATCTCTTCTTTTTTATTTGGCTTTATAGGTGAAACCTTATAGCTTACAATTACTACGAATAACATTTCCACAAGTCTTGCTATACTTGTGGCTATTGCAGCTCCAACTACTCCTAGTTGGGGAAATCCAAAATTACCAAATATCAGACAATAGTTTAAAAATGCATTTATTAAAATACCTACAATACTTCCATACATAGTAGGTTTAGGAATCCCTATTGACCTTATCAAAGTAGAAAAAGCTTGGGTTATGGCAGTAAGAACAAAGCTTATGGATACTACTCTCAAATAGTCTGCTCCTAGACCTATTACATCTCCATCACTAACGAATACCTTTAAAATCCTATCTGGCATGAAAAAACCTGGTATAAAAAATAATACTGATACCATAATAGATAAAATAATTCCCAGTCCAAACATCTTCTTTATATTTTTTTCATCCCGCTTACCATAAAATTGAGAAATAAACACTGATGTACCTGCATTTATTCCTGAAAGCGTAAGAGTGAAAATGAAAAAATATTGGTTTACTAATCCTACAGCTGCAATGGCTGATTCTCCCAACTCTCCAATCATAAGATTGTCTACCATATTTAGAGAAGAACTTATTAAGTTTTGTAGGGTGATTGGAATTATTAAACCAATAAGTGTTAGGAAAAAAGTTCTGTTGTCTAATTTCTTTTCCATCGTATACCTCCTATTTTTAAACACAAAAAAGCAAATGGGTTGTAGAAGCCGCCCATCTGCTTTATATTCGTGTTTGAATTTTATTTAACTTTTATATTATACATAAGACTTATTAATGTGTCAATTAAAAACCTCTCATTACATCAAGTGCTTCTAACATTTGATCATAGGCCATCATGCCTTGATAAACCCCTCTTACATTTCCTTCTGGATCTATGAAATAGGTTGCAGGTAGTCCACTTACATAATAGTCTCCCCCTACATTTCCCTTAGGATCCATCACTACATCAAAAGTATAACCACCTTTTTCTATATAGTTTTTAACCTCTTTTTTGCCTTCTCGTAAATTTACTGCAAGTACTACCATATCATCATTTTCATTATTCAACCTCTCTAAGTCAGGCATTTCTAAATCACAGAATTGACACCAAGTTGCCCAAAAGTTTAAAAATACTATCTTACCCCTATAATCAGATAAAGAAACCTCACTGCCATCTAAATTTTCCAGTGTAAAGTCCATGGCAGGAATTAATTCCTCCTGTTCTTCTGAGCCAGTTTCACCAGTTGCTTCTTCTGGTAACTCTACAGGGTCTTCCAGTTGAATTACCTCATCATCCAACATAGCTTCCTCCTTAATATCCTTTCTCTCTAGAAAAAAGTAAGTCAAGCCTAAGGCAAGGGCAAGGATAATTAATATATATACTGTTCTTTTCTTCATAATAGCCTCCTTATAAAAATAATTTACTAATAGACATCATCTTATCAAAAAATACTAATAATCCAAATATAACCATCATAAACCCACCAATTTTAGGTATATAATTTATATATCTTTCATACTTATTTATAAAGTTGTTAAAGACATCTATAAATATAGCTGTTAGGATAAAGGGAACTGCCATTCCAAGTGAGTAGATAAATAGTAAATACACTCCTGTCGATACAGTTTGTGTGCTC
>CAZRYA010000048.1:0-10029 GCA_964604235.1 uncultured Tissierellaceae bacterium
TAATTGCAATTTGTCCGCCATAACCTTGCTTTTCGATTATTAGCGTTTTAAGTCTGCTTCTTCCTGCATATAAGGCTGCTGAAAGTCCTGCTGGACCTCCACCTACTATAATCACATCATAAATATTACTCATTTAATCACCTCAAATTAATCTTCGAATACAGTTTGATCTGTTACAGGTGTCTCTAGGGCCCTTAAGCCTTTTTCAACTAGCTTCCTCCTAAGTGATTTCTCTTCCTCTTTACTTAAGCTTGGATTTCCAAGTGGATGAGGAATAGCTATTGTTGGAACTATTCTGTTTGCTCCAACAGTTGCAGAGATTGGAACTATAGTACACATGTGAACCACAGGTATTCCATAACTTTCAATACCCTTTACCATCGTTGCACCGCAACGTGTACAAGTACCTCACGTTGAAGTTAAGATAACTGCATCTACTCCATCGTTGATTAACTCTTGGCCTATTTCTGCAGCAAATTCTTTAGCATTGGCTACTGCAGTACCATTTCCAGTTGTAGTATAGAAATATCTATGAAGTTGTCCTATTAGACCTTCCTTCTCCATATCCCTAAGAACATCTACTGGTAAAACTCTATCTGAATCTTCATTGGCATAAATAGGGTCATATCCACCATGGGCTGTTTCATAAGTTTCTTCTGTTAAATCCATAACTCCTTCAATATCATACTTACCATACTTGGAAGCTGATGATGATTCAATTTTATCTGGATTTCCTTTAGGAACTATTCCCCCTGATGTTACTAAGGCTATTTTAGCTTTTGAAATATCTAATATCTCTTTACTAGGTTCAACCCTATCAAAGGCAGGCATTGGATATTCTGTTGTATATTCTTTTCCATTTAATTTTGCAATAAGCATGTTAACTGCTCTTTTAGATCCTCTCTCATCTTCAAAGAAGTTTTTACGGATTCCATTAGGCATATATCCTTCTTCTTTAGAAGAACCTAACTCTTCTCCATTGGCTAATTTAAAAGCAAGTGGAACCATTTTCTTAACAGCATCCCTCATACCTACAGCTGAATTTTTAGTTGGAACTATATATACATCTGATTTAAACATTTCTGCCCCTGGATTCTCCACATACATTCCAGTAAGACTTGGTATAGATAATTCTTCTTTTACAGACTTTGCAATATTTCCACAAGCAACTCCATAACGTCCAGCATTAAATGCAGGTCCTGCTATAAATAAATCTGCATCATATTTCTTAACCATTTCTAAAATTGTCTTTGTAGCTTCTTCTAAATTTTCATTGAAATAAGTGTCTCCACAGATAACAGTTGCTATTATCTCTGCATTTTCTCCAAAAGCTTGATTAAATGCCAATCCTGGTCCAACAGGTCCTTCTCTTAACTCAGGTGGTATATGTGCTTGCTCTTCTCCACCTATTTGGGCAAAGAATTGATTAATATAATGTACAACTTTTAATTTGCTCACAATAATCCTCCTATTCTATCTAGCGCTTAGACGGTTGAAACCTAATTCGTTAGTAGCTCCTGTTATAGCTTGTAACTCAACTACTATACTTCCATCAGGTCTTAAACTTCCATCAAAACCACCAGCTATTTTATCTACATAATCTGTCATTCCTATGACTTTATCCATTGGTCCAAGTTCAATTACTTGGTTGGCATTTCCACCAGTAACAACTGCATCTGCTTTTTCATCAGCATCTGCCAGTGATTGACTCTTTCCATCACGGCCTGCATATTCATCAGTGATAATAACAGTTTTTATTCCCTTACTCTCTATTTTTTTACAGTTCATAATTAAATCAGTATCTGGATTTCCAAATCCTTCTTGAGATATTATTACCCCATCAAGTTCTAAAAGGCCAGCAAGTTTTGATGTCCAATCTGAAGATCTCTCCTTGTCTGCTAAATAAACATTTTCATTTGTAATAATAACTCCTGTGAAGTTTATAGTTTTACCATGTTCATTAAATAAATCTTGTATTACAGGATTATTTAAATGATGGTAGGTTGTATTCTTATCACAAGCTGATACACAGTTACCACTTATTATTGCTCCATCCATTAATTCAGTTGGATAAATAATTGTAGGAAGAGTTCTCTTCGCATCCACTCCATATACATATGTATCATGAAGTAAACCTTGGCTTTGTAGCATCAATATATAACCTACTCTTGGAAGGTCTGGATATAACTCTTTTCCTTCTAATAAACCTGGTGTCTCATATACAACTGTAGTCTCTGGTGTTAGGTCTCTTGCCAATTCACCTAGGTACTTAGCAGTTTTTAGTCCAGCCATACGAACAGCATATTCATGGTCAGGTTGCTTTATTCCTTCGTGTACATCACAAACTAATACCAGGTTGTTCAATGCTGAAAACGGTGTATATTTAGCACCTTCTCCACTCATATCAACAATACCCTCTTGGAAACCTACAATTCTACCTGCTGTAACAACTGCACTACCCTTAAGTACTGTAGTCGCTCCATTACCAACAGTGTCCACTTTGGATAGGGTTCCTGGTAAAAACTCTCCATTACCATCTGTCTTGACTCTTGGTTCTATTACGTCTTTTACAGGTGTAATCCTGATACTTTCACCTGGTCTTGCAATTTCTACCTGAACACTTTTAATATGCTCATCTGCAAGGACTAATTCTTCTACTTCTTTTTTATTCACATATAATACATTGTTTTCAATATAAGACTTATCTGCAAACTGAATGTCATTAATGTGAATTGTGCCAAGCGTTAGTTTCACTCTAATTCCTCCTTAAATTATTTTTTGTCTTTTAATTATCGTTGATTTAATATAACGAATTTTTAGTTAATTATTGATATAATCAATTTGATAATCAAAAACAATTATATTCTTTAAAAGATATTAATCTTTAAAAGGCCAAACTTTAAAATAATAATTTAGGTCAACAATATTTATGAATGGTCAACTACAATATAACTGATTCTATTAAAGATAAATCTATGGTTTTAAAATCATTTATTATCTCTTCTGTAAAGTAATTCCTATCTATGAACTTGTCACAGGTTATGATTGCGTTCTCTATTAGTAGTAGTGAATCATAGTCTGTCCCTTGGGACTTTTCCATGAGAACTGTTTTATATTGGGTTTCTTTAGGTTTTATACTTCCTGATAGGGGGTGGGTCTTCAAAATATATCCCTGGTGAACCCTGTCCCTTATATTTACAAGTAAACTCCTAAGGTCTACCTCCTGGTAGTCTATATCGTATGTATCCTTATACTTATCATAAAACATCGAATTATTAGTAATGAATATGTCCATAAAAACACCACTTTCTCTATAAATAAAAAAGGTCAAAAACAAACAAAAAGAAACTACCTTTTTGCTCTGTTTTTGACCTGTAAGTTTCTTTTAAAAATAATTTTAAAATTGCTCCATCGGTGCTGTGCTTTCCAGAGTTTTGTCCAGAATCGGTCCTTTTACCTGAGAGCATCATGTCAATTGGCAACTGACATTTACCCCTTCGGTGCTATTCCATTAGGAATATTCTCTCCCGAAACCTTCATCCAATAATATTTACTTCAAAATACTTCTAATAATTTAAAGTATTCTGAAAGCTTTCTTGTTATCATTTTATCATATTGCTAGAAAAAAGCAAGTAAATATTCTTTAATAAACAGGAGAAAATTGAGATTTCACCACTGTATTGTAGTATACGATTTTAAAATCTCAAGCCAGCTTTTACCTCTTAAACCTAGGACTTATAGTTCTAATGTCTCCAGTTTTTAAAGTTATTTTATTATTATCAAAATGCTCCAATATTGGAAGGGCTATCTTTCTAGAAGAATCTGTCATATCCCTAAATGTAGCCAGGGTTATTTGTCCATTTTTATCTAAATAATCCACTACTTGGTCTACAAGCCCATCATACCTTTCCCTGTGAATTAAAAATTGAGAATTTAACCTTATGATTTTACCCTCTTTTATTAAGGCCTCCACAAGGGGTTCCATATCCTTGCCTAAGGTACTTAGGACTTCATCCTTACTTACAGATAGGCTTCCTCTCAGAAATTCTTCTATACTAGTGGCCATTTCTTTTTGCCAATCATCCATTTTATTCTCAAAACCTCTTAAAGAATACACACTGGTTTTAACTATGTCCCCATCTTTTAAAAACTCTTCCAACAAACCTGTACTTATCTTTTCATCTTCACTATCTAGTAGTCTACTATGCATTTCTGCTAGGCTAATCCCTGGCTTAAGTGGATTTTCTTCATGATAGGCCTTTAAAATACTTATGGCCTTTATCTTTAGCCCATTATAGTAAGCTAAAGATAAGGGAATCGATCCATTTATTAGCCTTATAGCCTCTAGGGATTCTGCCAAGTCCTTAAAGTCTCCTCCACTTAGGTCTAGTAGCTTTTTATAAAAGTTCCAGTCCTTAAATTCATAGGAAAACTCTTCTATAAATTCTAAAAGTATTTCTTGGTAGGACCCATCTCTTAAAGTCTCTAGCTTTTTAAATATGTCCTTTTCTTTTTTCCTCCTTGGTTTAAGGTGGAGTACCTGACCTCCCCCTATGGTTTCTAAGGGAGAGTAATACCTTATTATAAACTTGTCTTTGTACTTTAAAGCTAGGTTTTCCGAAAACCTAATTTGGGCAAAGGTCTTTTGTCCCTTAGTTAATTCTTTTTCTTCAAAAAAGTATATATTAGCTATTACATTATTGGAACCTGAATGGAAGTGAATTGGACTCCCATGTTTTATAAGCCTTTCAGTATCTGGTAAGGCCATTAGTTCTACTAAAACCTTGTCTGTAATAAGTAATGAGTCCTCCTTTCCAAGGACAAATCCCCTTTGAATATCTTCTTTCTTTATGCCAGTTAAATTAACTGCCACCCTTTGGCCTGCATAGGCAACTTCTACATCTTCTTCATGGACCTGTAAATTCCTAACCTTACAAGGATGTTCCTCAGGATATAGGCTTAGGTTATCTCCTAAACTTATTTGCCCATTAAATAGGGTTCCTGTTATTACCGTTCCCGTCCCCTTAAGGCTAAAAACCCTATCTACAAAAAGCCTTGAATCTAAATTAATATCCCTTGATTTTACCTTACCTGCTTTTTTAAATATTTCTTCCCTTAGGCTGTCTATTCCATCACCTGTATAGGCAGAAACACAATGGATACTAGCGTCTTGTAAAAAAGTACCCTTTACAAAATCTTTAATGTCTTCTTCCACCACCATAAGCCATTCTTCATCTACTGTATCAGACTTAGTTACTGCTATAATCCCTTCCTTAATTCCTAGAAGTTCTAATATATATATATGTTCTTTCGTTTGAGGCATCACACCCTCATTGGCATCTATTATTAACAGGGCTATATCTATTCCTCCAGCTCCTGCCAACATATGCTTTACAAACTTCTCGTGTCCTGGAACATCAATTATCCCAATCTTCTCTCCCTGGCTATTTTTCATATATGCAAATCCCAACTCTATGGTTATACCTCTTTTCTGTTCTTCACCTAACCTATCAGTGTTTATTTCAGTTAGGGCTTTTATCAAGGTGGTCTTACCATGGTCTACATGGCCTGCTGTACCTACTATTACATGTTTTTGCATATATACTCTCCTTTCAAAATTTAGCTTCTTTTATATTTCTTACTTCAATTATACAACACATTCATTTTAAAGTTAAGATTTCAAAAAAGGTCCTGAAAAAAAATCAGGACCTTTCCTTATATTTTAAATTGGTTTACTAAATGCTCCAACTCTTCAGCTACTTCCGATTGCTTATTGGCTGAAGCTACAATTTCTTCTAGGGCAATTGTCGTCTCTTTAATAGATTCTAATACTTCATATACATTTTCTGCTGAAGCCTTAGTCTTATCATAAACAGTTTGAACAACTGCTTCAATTTCCTCTGTTGAGGCATTTAATTCTTCTGCCATAGCTGCATTATCCTCTGCCAATGACCCAAAGAAAGCCGCATCTTTTTCATAATAAGCTCCAGTTTCAATTAGTAAGTCATAATCTTCCCTTATCCTACCATCTATAAAATCTATAATCTCATTAGATGACCTAGTAAGATCCTTAAAAGCCCTGCCTACATCACTGACAACTGATTGAATCCTTGTGACATTTGCCTCTGATTCTTCAGCAAGTTTTCTAATTTCCTCTGCCACAACAGCAAATCCCTTACCTTCTTCCCCTGCACGGGCAGCTTCTATGGCAGCATTTAAAGCAAGTAAGTTGGTTTCTGAAGCTATATTGGATATGGCTGTGGCTATTATACCTATTTCTTCCACTACTCTACCAGCCTCAATGGCCTTTAATATTTCAGCTTCTTTCTCAATTATTAAAGAGCTAGTTTCATTCTTAGAAATCTCTCCACGGCTTCCAACATCTAAGGCTCTTTCTCTTATTTTTATAGTTTCTACATTTCCATCTGATGCAGTTGTAGCCAAATGAGTTACTCCAGAATTAACCTCTCCAATAGTAAGGTTTAACTCTCCTGTTGCTCCATTAATTTCATTTATATCATCAGATATTGTACTTGCATTATCAGAAATATTCTCAAAAGTACTATTTAACTCCTGAATAATTGCCGATAGGTTGCCTGAAGATTGGTAGACATCTTCTGTCTTATGGACAATACTCATTAAGGTTTCTCTCATTTTAAGCTGGGCATCCCTTAAGGCATTATTCAGCTTATGGATTTCATCTGAACCTTGGCTTACTTCTACTTCATAAGTTAAATCTCCATCCCCTAGGGCTTCTGCAAATTTTAACCCCTTATTTATGGCATTTGAAAAATAAGATGCTATTACTATACTCAAGGCTACAGCTAAAACAAGACCTGCTATTACGAATCCTATTAAAATCCTTGAAGTCTTGTAGTAAAGCCTACCATTTCTCTCATTATTTTCCTTAGCCCTTAACTTATTTGAATTTATTAGGGCATCTATCCTCTTATGAATCTCCTTACTCTCTTCCTCATACTTGTAAAGTTCTGCTATTCCCTCTTCTCTTTTATCTGTGTATAGCTTATCAATTGCTGCATTTCTCTTATCCCTAAGTTGACCTATATCATCTGTTAAACTCTTCCAAGCAGCCTTTTGATTATCTGTTGTTAACCTACTTTCAAAACTTTCAAAAAGTTCCTTGTTCTTTGCCCTCCTGGAATCCACCCTAGAATTTATTTCACTTACTTCCTCCGGACTTTTAGCTAGTATTAAATTCTTAAAATCCACACTATTTTCACTGATAATATATCTAATCTCATGTAAGTCGTCTATATTTTGTAAATTATAGGCATACATTTCCTCAGCATTATCATCAATTACTTTCATATCATAGACTCCTAATATTCCTATTACTCCCAGTAATATAGAAATTAGTGAAAAACCTATTAGTAACTTTGTCCTAATAGTTCTGTTCTTAAAAAACATTTTTTAACCTCCTAAATTATATGGTACGATTTTAGCACTATATAATTATACCCTAAATCAACTTAAAATAATAATAAAAATAAAAAAATATAGGAATTTCGTCCTATATTTTAAATTTGTTAAGTAAATCCTGTAATTCCTTAGAAATACCCATTTGCAAGTCTGAATTATTTACAATTTCTTGTAAATCATCCTTAGTTTCCCTTAAAGCTCCAAGTACATCTATGGAATTTTGAGACGATTCATTTGTCCTAGAATATACTGTCTGAATAACAGATGATAATTCTTCCATGGAAGCATTTATTTCCTCTGCCATAGCCGCATTTTCTTGAGATATCTTATCAAAGAAAATAGTATCATTTTCATAGGCATAGCCCATATCTATTAATAACTGGTAGTCATCCTTCAAGTTTGTACTTAAAAAGTCTAATATTTCCTTAGAGTTATTTGATAATTTCATAAAAGAAGTGTTTACATTGGTAACTACTTCTTCTATTTTAGCCACATAGTTTTCGGATTCTTCAGCCAGTTTTCTTATTTCACTTGCAACAACAGCAAAGCCCTTCCCCTCTTCCCCTGCACGAGCTGCCTCTATGGCTGCATTTAAAGCAAGTAAATTGGTTTCTGAAGCTATTTCAGATATAGAAGATGCTATTACTGTGATTTGATCAACCACTTTACCTGCCTCTATTGCCTCCCTAATGGCCACTTCTTTTTCATGAATTATATTTTCAGACAAGGACTTAGACTCCTCTCCCTGCCTCCTAATTAGATTTGCCTTCTCCTTCATATTGGCAGCCTTCTGATTACTATCAGATGCAGTTGTTGCCAATTGATTTACACCCATATTGATATCATCTATTGTTATAGTCAACTCTTCTGTTGCTGTATTTATCTCTTCCATTCCCAAAAATATATTGTTTGCACTGGAGTAGATTAGGTTAAATACCCCATCTAACTTTTCTATATTTTCTAGCAGATGTTCTGATGACCCATAACTTTCATATGACTTATGGTTAATATCTATTAGGGTTTCCCTAACTATGGTCTGGGCCTCCAGTAGGGCCATATTCAATCTTCCTATTTCATCCCTCTTGTCCTTGCCCTCAACCCTATAGGTTAAATCGCCTTTTCCTAAGGCCTCTGCAAACTTAAGTCCCCTATCTATAGAATGAGATAAGTACCTGCTAATAACTAAAGTTATACCTATACCAACTACTAAACCTATGAAGACCGTAGTAATTAAGATCTTCCTAGTTTCCCCATATAACTTCTCATTTTCTATATTTTGAACGCTGGCCTTATCCTTGTTTAAGGATATCAGGCTATCAATTTTTTCAAATATCATCCTACCTTCAGGCTCTAATATTTTTAGTTCATTTATTGCAACCTGCCTATCTGGTCCACTTAACTTATCTATGGTTTCACTTCTTTTAGCATTATACCTATCCATTATACTATGTAATTCTTTCCATAAGGCTATTTGGTTGCCATCCTTTAACCTAGCTTCAAAACTTTCATAAATTTCCTCATTGTCCTTGTTTCTATTTTCCATCCTGCTCATTATTGAATTAACCTGATTTTCATTTTCTGTACTCATTAGTTGCCTAATATCTACTGTATTTTCACTAATAGAATACCTTATCTCATGAAGGTCATCAATATTTTGAAGATTCTCCTCATACATATTAGTTGCTCCTAAATTAATCTTTTCTACATTCTGTGTCCCTATAACACCTACAAAGCCTAATAATACTATTATTAAAAGAAATCCTAGAAATAATTTTGTGCTTAAGTTTATGTCAGATAATTTCATTTGCACCACTCCTAATATAAATTTTTATATTAACATATTAAAATACTTCCAAGAATTTTGCAAATTTTCTCAATTTTACCACTATGGTGTATTTTTCTTTGTTTTATGATATAATTCTACTATTATAATTATGAGAAAAGGATGAAGATAATTGATAAATGTAAGTAATGTAAGTTTAAGTTTTGGTAAGCAAAAATTATTTGATGATGTTAATTTAATGTTTACTAAAGGAAATTGTTATGGAGTTATAGGAGCTAATGGGGCGGGTAAATCAACATTTTTAAGAATTTTATCAAAAGAACTTGAACCGGATACTGGCGAAATTGTTATGAATAAAGATGAAAGGATGTCCGTATTAAAACAGGACCACTTCCAATATGATGAAGAAAATGTAATCGACACTGTTATTATGGGTAACAAGAGATTATATGAAATTATGGTAGAAAAAGATGCAATTTATATGAAGGAAGATTTTAGTGATGAAGATGGAATTAAGGCTGCAGAACTAGAGGCCGAATTTGCGGACTTAGATGGTTGGTCTGCAGAGTCTGAAGCTTCATCTCTATTACAAGGTCTAGGGGTTGATACTGACCTACATGATAAGAGTGTAAAAGACCTTACTGGTAATGAAAAAGTTAAGGTTTTACTGGCACAGGCACTTTTCGGAAATCCGGACATTTTAATCCTAGATGAGCCTACTAACCACTTAGACGTTAAGGCTGTAAAATGGTTACAAGTATTCCTAGGAGACTTTGAGGGAACAGTAATAGTTGTATCCCACGATA
>CAZRYA010000049.1:0-1239 GCA_964604235.1 uncultured Tissierellaceae bacterium
ACCGTCCATTCGTTTAATTTTATCTGATGATCTTGATGAAAATACTTTTTTATATTGCGAAGAACGCATTTTAGGAAAAAATACAAAATTTTGGATACAAAGCTGCATTTGTTAATGAATTGTTTTTGTTCATAATCACGGAACTTCCACTTCTACAGTTTACACTCAAATTGAAAAATTGGAATTAAGGCCATTTAAAGAGGCAATAGACAATAAGATAGATGGAATAATGATAAGTCATCTCATGTATGAAGACTTAGACCCTGTTTATCCTAGTTCAATTTCTCAAGTAATAATAGGGGACTTATTAAGAGGCCAACTAGCCTATAAGGGTTTAATAGTATCAGATGATATGACTATGAATGGAATAATTAAAAATTATACTATTGAAGAAGCCAGTTTTAGATTTATAAAAGCAGGAGGGGACGTGGCCCTTATATGCCATGGTCAGGAAGAAGTTAGAAGGGTTTTAGAATATTTAAAATTACAAGTAGACCAAGGCAAATTACTAGAGATAGAAATAGATGAAAAGTTGTATAGGATATTGGAGTACAAGGAAAGATTAAGCTACCAACCAGAAGATATTAACTATATAAATGAATTTTCAAATAGGACTATTAAAGACTTTAAGGAGAGATGATATGTTGGTTAAAGAGGCATACTTAAGTTCTTTTAACATGTTTAAAACCAATGAGTTAAAAAATGACTTTCTAGAAGACAAGAAGAATGGTTTAGACCCTATTTTTATATTGCCAAATGGAAAAATAATAAGAGAGTATAGGGAAGAATATATAGAAAAACTAAAGGTTATTGACCAATTGAACCTATACACATTTGACGATATAATTGGTCAAGTTTCCAATAGAAAGCCTATAGGCGAAGAGCTAAAGGAACTTATCTTAAAAAGGATTATGTTAGATTTAAAAGAGAGAGGAGAAATCCCGAGTTTTGAAAAACTAATAGATAAGGATGGGTTTCTTAAGGATATATCAAGCTTTATTTTATATTTAAAAAGAGACCTCATAGGTGTAGATAACTTTAAATATATAGTGACCACTAGAGACTATTCTCAATTTGAAAAGATATATAGGGAATATGAGATTTTTATGGATGTTAATGGATTTGTAGATAGGGAAGACCAGTATTTGCTAGGGATTGAACAAGTTAAGACAATAGAAAATAATAATATTTATGTAGATGGTTTTTATGATTTTAGGGAAATTGAGTGGAAGGTCTTGG
>CAZRYA010000049.1:1249-3496 GCA_964604235.1 uncultured Tissierellaceae bacterium
AGTCCAATAACATCTATATGAACATTCCATTTAAGCTAGAAGGTAGAAATAAAGTATTAGACACAAGTTTAAGGAGATTAGAAGACTTAGGCTTTAAACTTATTGAAATAAGTCATAAGTTAAATAATTATGAAGAAATAGCCAGTAGTTTTAAGCTAGATGGGAAGTTATACGATATAAATTTAACTTTAATCGAAGGACAAAACAAGGAATTAGAATTAAAGGGACTTGTATTGGAGGTAAACAAATTATTGCGTCAGGGTCTTAGGCATGACCAAATAGCCATCGTAGGGCTAAGTGACCAGTATGAAGCCATATTAGAAAGCTATATCAAGAGGGGGCAAATCTATTTAGATAAGCCTAGAGAGATTAATCTAGGAGAATCTAGCTTGGCCCTAGAAACTCTTGACCTATTAAGTCAGGGAGATAGTCTGACTAAAGCTGAACTTACAAGTAAGTTAAATAGGCGATATTTCTCAATGGGTGAACGGTTTTTAGTTAGGGATTTGACCAATGCCATATATGGAATTGATTTTGAAAGAGATTGGGAACTTATTAATTATATGGAAGCTAGAAAATTACAAGAAGATTATTATAAGGATTTATTACTCAAGGTCCTTGCTAGTTTGAAAGAAAGTAAAGCTGAAGACCAAGGGAGGATATCATATTTTACTAATTATATAAGGGAACAATACGATTTTTATAACTTGGAAGAGAGAATTAGCTCTATAAATAGAGCTAGGATAGACACAAAAATAGAAGATATAAAAAAATACAAAGCTATTATTGAAATATTAGGAGAGTTAGACGAATTTGACCAAGAATTAGGTATTATCAGTAGGGAAGAGTTTGCAAGAATACTAAAAAACAGATTTGATAATGAAATAATTCCTTGTGGTAATAGGAATCATAAGGGTATAGACTATGTTAACTTGATAAGGCTTAGGAATAAACGCTATAAGGCTATATTTTTTTTAGGAATGAATGAAGGGAATTTTCCAGCTAGGAAAAATTCTAATTTTCTTTTGGGTCAAAGATATAAAAAGGATTTAGAAAAATTAAAAATGGAAAAATTTTTTGACCCCTATATTTTAGACAATGAAGAGATGAAATTTTTAATTGGACTAGCTTCTGTAACTGACTATATATATTTTACAATAGATAAGAGCATGGAGGATAATAGGTCCATATTTTTAGAAGAGCTTCTAGCTAAAGTACAAAAATCTTCTATAAGGATGGTCAATATGGACTATTCTAACATAGTAAGCAAAAAGCTAGATGAAATTACTAGTCAAGATGACTATATTAAGTACCTAATTACTAGTGAGGATGAAGGACTACTTGTAGATGACTTGACTTTAAATAAGTTAAAGGGGATTTGGAACAAGTCTAAGATAAGTAGAGGGGATACTAAAAGATACCCTGAGTATTTTGGAGATATGAGAAAGTCATTTAGTGGGGTAGATGAAGATTTAAGATATAGCAGCACTATGGTAGAAACTTATTTAGACTGTCCTTACAGGTTTTATTTAAAATACATTTTAAAGGTAAATCATAAGGACTATCAAATAGAAGATGAGGAAAAATTAAATCAGGGAAATATATACCATAGCATTTTCAAAGACTATTACAATAACTTCAAGGATGAATTTGAAGGTAACCTAAGAGGGGTGGAATTTCTAGTAGGAAATACTGGAAATTACTTGAAGTCGATAGTGGAAAAATATTATGGAGACTACTATAAACTAGGGTCTAGTAAATCTGTTTTAGACCGGGCTATAATATATAAAAAATCCTATAACTTAATATGTTTAGATATTGAAAGATTGAAATCTATCCAGATGTACCCATGTTATTTTGAGCAGGGCTTCGGTTATGATGAAGATATTTATATAAAACATGGGGATAAATCCATGAAGCTAGCAGGTAGAATTGATAGGATAGATAAACTTTTAGACAGAGAAGTTTATGGTGTATTGGATTATAAAACTAGTGACTATAAAGTACCTAAAGGGAAAGAAATCAACCAAGGCAAGGTAATTCAATTAGGATTTTACATTTTGGGATTAAACTATTTGGATTTCCATTTAGCTTCTTACGGAATAATAAATAAGGGAGAGTTTTTCTATCGTAAAAACTCTCCCTCTTTCGATGTATCGCCAAAATCCACCTAGAATAAATATTCATTTATGAATAAAATGTTTTGACTTTTGAAGCCACAATTTAATTTTTATCTAAATAGCTTTT
>CAZRYA010000049.1:3506-9111 GCA_964604235.1 uncultured Tissierellaceae bacterium
AGGTGGATAGGATTTTAAATCTAGTAAAATTTAGTTTATTTGATGTTAAGTCTAAGATAGAAAGTGGATATTTTCCAGTAGAACCGGAAGCTTGTTCGGAATTTTGCAAGTATGGAAGTATTTGTAGGTACAAGTATTAGGAGGTGAAAAGATGGATTTAAATGAAAGCCAGGCTAAGGCAGTTGAGGCCATAGATAAAAATGTTATCCTGCAGGCAGGTGCTGGGACAGGAAAGACCAATGTTCTAACCAAGAGATATATTAAAATTTTAGAAAATGGGAATTTAAAAGAAGGAAGAGAAGTGGAATCAATAGTTGCCATTACCTTTACAAAAAAAGCTGCAAATGAAATGACTTCAAGAATAAGGGCTGCCATAAGAGATAAGTTTAAGGAGGGGGAAAGGTGGAAGAGCCTATATAGGGATATGGATAGGGCAAATATATCTACAATTCATAGCTTTTGTGGGAGTATAGTAAGAGAAAATGCAGTTTTTCTTGGATTAGACCCTAGGTTTAAACTTATGGATGACTATGAAAGCAAGTTTATGTTTAGGGAGATTCTAGAAAGAGAAGTACTAAAGGGACTAGAAGAAGATAGGGTCCTTTTTGACTTGTTTATAAATATGGAGACTAATTCAGTAGATTTTTTATGCCAAGGTTTAGAAAACATTTACTATAAGATTAGAACCCTAGGGGAAGATTTTGAAAGTGTGGAGAAAAAAACTATTGATACTATAACTAGGTCAGTTAATAAAGACTGGGAGGATAAGATAAGGGAAAATTATAGGCTACTTATGAAAAATTCTGGAGCTAGGAGCAAATATAATAGCATAGGTGGAGATAGGAGGTGGATTGAGTTTAACCAAGGTCTACATACAAGTCAGGACCTGGAAGATATATTAAAGTTATTAAAAGACAAGATGGGCGCTTTAAAAGGCTACGAGAACATAATTGATGAGACAGTAGCTTTAATTGATCAAAGTTTGTTTATTTATGAGAAGGAAAATATTCCATATTATAAAAGTTTGTTTAAAATATTAAATAGGGCCGATTTGCAGTATTCTTTAGACAAGAACAAGATAGCCAGTCTAGACTTTGATGATTTACAGATATTAGCCTATAGGGTCTTATTAGACGAGGAAAATCAGACTTATTATAGGGATAAATACAGTTATATAATGGTTGATGAATTTCAGGATTCAAATGAAATACAGAGGAAAATCCTCTATGCCTTATGTTCAAAAGATAATGATTTAGATAGGAAGAATTTATTTGTAGTAGGGGATGAAAAACAATCTATTTATAGGTTTAGGGGGGGAGATATAGGAGTATTTAATAGGGTTAAGTCCGATATGGGTCAAATAGATCCAGAATCTATTATGGAGATGAGGACAAATTATAGGACTGTAGATAAATTGGTTGAATTTGTAAATCAGGTTTTTTCAAGTTTAATGGAGACTTATTATATTCCTTTAGATCCTGATAAAAAGACCACTGAAATTGATGGAATACATGTGGAGCTGATGGACACTAATAATAATGGATCTGCAGATGAATCTAAAGAAATAGAGGCAGGGCTTATTTGCCAAAGGATAAACTCTTTAATAGAAGAAGGATATAAGTATAAAGATATTGCAATTATATCTAGGACTAAAACCAATGACCATATATATGAAGAAAAATTATTAGAATATGGGATTCCATTTTACAATAGTGACAGTGGTAACCTATATTTGCAAGAAGAAATCAAGGATTTGATAGTTGCTATTATGGCCATTATAGACTTAGACAATGATATCTATAATATAAGTTTTCTTAAGTCACCAATGATAGGTTTAAGCGATTTACAAGTAATGGATATTAATGGGTCAGAGGGAAATATTTATGAAAAATTACACTTGAATAAAGACAAGTATTCCGATGTTTTAGAAATATATGATTCCTTAATTCACAATTACAATATAAATAATCCCTATGAATTTATAAACTATCTTATAGAATATTTAGAATATGAAGAAGTACTTTTATTTAGTAAAAATTGGAAGAATAAGATAGCCAATCTAAGTAAGTTTAAGACTATACTTTTGGCTGACTATGGTAAAGGATATATTAATTATGAGGACCTACTTGGCTACTTATTAGAACTTGAAGGTAAACAAGAAGATAGGGTGCAAGTAGAAGGGGAAGATTCTAATGTAGTTAGACTAATGAGTATTCATAAGTCCAAGGGTTTGGAATATAAGGTTGTCATTGTTCCAAACCTAATCAAAAAAGCTACTAGCAGGCCAGGTCTAATAAATCTAAATTTAGATATGGGAATAGGTATAAATTTAAAAGAAAGAAATTATATGTACAATAAGATTAAAGAATTAGAAAACATGGAAGAAGCCATGGAAGAAGATAGGGTTTTATATGTTGCTATGACTAGGGCTGAGGAACTTTTAATTCTAGGTATGGAGGGGAAAAAGGGAGGATATAAAAAAGACTTAGAAAGTTTGATTCAAGAAGGTCCTATAGGATATATAGACCAATTAGATGAAGCCTGTATAAGTGAGGGTGAAGAAGATTTTGATTTTGCTAAGTATAGGCTAGGAAACTTAGAAAATTTTATGGTCCCTAGGAAGGAATCTTATTATAGTAATTATCATAGTATAAGTAAGTATAATAGCTTTAAAAAGTGTAAGCGGGAATATTATTTGAAGCACAAGTTGATGTTAGACTTAGAAGCTAGACAGGGTGGAAGTCAAATTGAAGAAGAAAACTTAATTGGCCTTTCAGCTTTAGACAAGGGAAATATAGTTCATAAATTTATAGAAGCCTATGATGGTCAGTCTGACCCCTATCATTTTTTGGAAGAATTGTTAGGTCAAATGGCCTATAATTATGAAAGTATTAAGCCAGACTTAATCAATTATATTAAAAACTACTTACAGTTTCAGGAAGGAATAAGTGGGCATATTATTAAGGAAAGAGAATTTTATTTTAGTTTTAATGGTAAGGTCTTAAATGGGGTAATTGACATGATAATTGTGGGAGAAGATATAGAGGTCATAGATTTTAAGACTAATAAAATATTTAATAGAAAAAGGCTAATAGACCAATACAGGGCCCAACTAAGTTTATATATACAAGTTTGCAAGCTATGGTATCCAGATAAAGAGGTTAGAGCTAGGTTAATATTTCTAGAAGATGGGACGGATTATTCTTTAAGGGATGGCCTGCTGGTAGCTGAAGATTTAAAATCTATAGGTGAATACTTAGACTATACTGATAAGAAGATGGATTTAACTTCCTATGATAAAACTTGCGTAAATGGGGAAACTTGTGTCTATTATAAAATTTGTAAGGAGGAATAAGTGTGGAAGCTTATATAGAAGGAGAAGATATTAATCTGTTTTATAAGAAGGATATAGTAGAAAATTCTAAGGGGACTATTTTAATAAATCATGGATTTGCAGAGCATTTAGGCAGATATGACTATGTGGCTAGTGAATTAAACAAGGCAGGCTACTCTATCTACAGGTATGATGTAAGAGGCCATGGTAGAACTACAGGGGATAGGGGGTATATAGAAAGTTATAAAGATTTTATAGATGATTTAGATAGGTTGGTTGAATTTATAAAAGTAGATAATAAGCCAGATAGGTTATATACATTGGGCCACAGTATGGGTGGACTAATAACCGCTATGTATGGATTAAATTATCCTGACAAGTTAGATGGTCAAATTTTTTCAGGCCCAGCTATAGGGTCCTTGCCAGCAGTTAGGGGTATAAAGAAACCTCTACTTAAGATTTTAAGCAATTTATTACCTAAGTTTAAGATAAAAAATGTGGTAGAAGATCAAATTTGTAGTGATCCAGCTGTAGTCAAGACCTATAAGGAAGATGACTTGGTCTTAAAAGAGGCAACTACCAAATTTTATAGGGAGTTTTCAATTACCGGAGTAGAGTATTTTTTAGAGAATATGGAAAATTACAAGTATCCTGTTTTAATTTGTCATGGTGAAAAAGATATTATAGTTCCAAATGAATTGTCTAAAAAATTTTATGAAGAAATTAAGTCAAAGGATAAATCGATAATAATTTATGAAAACCTTTACCATGAAATTTTAAATGAGAAGGAGAGGGATACAATTTTAAAGGATATGGTAAATTGGTTAGATGAGAGAAGGTAAATTTAGTATTTTATTACAAATTTGTATATGATATACTAGGGTCAATTAATATTATATTAGGGGTGGATCTATTGGATACAATATTATTTAATGGGAAAATATATACAGTAAATGAAGATAGGCAAGTAGAAGAAGCGGTTTATATTAGTGGTAATAAAATCTATCAAGTAGGAAGCAATGAATATATTTTAAGACTTAAAGATGATAATACAAATTTAGTAGATTTAAAGGGAAAATTGGTTTTACCAGGATTTATAGAAACCCATATGCATTTGATAATGTATGGAATGGATAAGATGAAGCTGCAATTAGATGGTGTTAAGTCTATTGAAGAGATGATAAATAAGGGAAGAGAGTTTATAACAGATAATAATATTCCAAAGGGCCAGTGGCTAATTGGAGTGGGATGGAATCAAGATTACTTTAATGAGAAGGGTATTATACCTAATAAATATGACCTAGATAAAATTTCTACTGACCATCCAATAGCATTTTACAGGACCTGCTACCACATAGTAGCAACCAATAGTAAGGCCATGGACCTATCTTCAATAGATGAGAATACAAATCAGCTTCCAGGCGGTCAAATTGATAAAAATAAAGATAATAAGCCAATAGGAGTTTTTAGGGAGGCTGCTATGGGCCTATTAAAAGTAGACCAAGATGAACTATCTTTAGCTGAAAGAAAAGTTATTGCGAAAAAGGTAATGGCAGACCTAAATAGTCAAGGAATAACTACAGTTCATACTGATGATATAAATAAGGGAAAGTTTCAAGAGATAATAGACATGTATGAAGAGTTAAACTCGGAAGGCAATATGAAGGTAAGAGTTTACCAGCAGTGTTTATTAAAAACACAAGAAGACCTAAAGTCCTTTATAGAGAGAGGTTACTATACAGGTTATGGAGATGAGAAATTTAAAATAGGACCCTTAAAAATTTTGGCAGATGGATCTTTAGGGGCCAGGACTGCTGGCCTTAAAAATGTTTACAGTGATGACCCAACGACTAAGGGCATTCCAATTTACACAGAAGAAGAATTATATGGATTGTGTAGATTAGCCCATGAAAATAAGATGCAAATAGCCAGTCATGCCATAGGAGATAGGACTATAGAGATGTATATAGATGTAATAGAAAGGCTGTTAGATGGTCAAGAAAACAATAATTATAGACATGGCATAGTTCATTGTCAAATTACAACATTGGACCTATTAGAAAGAATAAGAGATTTAGATATGAGGGTTTATGCCCAGCCAATTTTTATCGACTACGACTGGAAAATTGTAAGGGATAGGGTAGGAGAAAATGTGGAGAAGACATCCTATAACTGGAAGTGGCTAGTAGATAACAAGGTTAAGCTTGGCTTTGGATCAGACTGTCCAATAGAACCTTTTAATATTTTAAGAGGCATATATCATGGTGTAAC
>CAZRYA010000049.1:9121-10003 GCA_964604235.1 uncultured Tissierellaceae bacterium
CAGACCAAAAGTTAAGTGTTGAAGAGGCAGTCTATGCCTATACTATGGGAGGGGCAGAGTTATCTTTTGAAGAGGATATAAAAGGAAGTATAGAAATAGGAAAGCTGGCTGATTTAGTTGTTTTAAATGAGGACATCTTTCAAATTCAGCCTGAAAAAATAAAAGACGTTAAGGTAGATATGACGATCTTTAATGGTGAAATAGTTTATATTAGCTAGATATTAAAAGATTATACTTTAAAGTATAATCTTTTAATATGTAAATTTAAATGAATTATGATATATTATTATAATAATAAGAAAATAAACTAGGATGATAATAATATGAAGAAAAAACTAATAACTTTGATAATTTTTTTGCTACTAGTTACAAGTGGGAATATCCATGGTGAAAGCAAAAAAAACATCTTAATAATGGTAGAGGGTATGTCTATTGAAGACTTTATAGACCTGGGAGCAGATGAAGGCTATTTAGGGTTTATAAACATAAGAACCAGAAAGCCCTACACCAGAGAAAACTTATATAGGAGTATAAATCTAGGAAGAAAGATAGGAAAGAAAGATTTATACTCTAAAAAATATGAGTATTTTTCTGATGCCTACAAGGGGAAAATACTTTCCCTAGGAGAAGATAGTAATCTTTTGTTTGGAGATGAAAATGGGAATGTAGACCTTTATCTAGGAGATGAAAGCTATTATGATTTAAGTGGTTTTGACCTTGTGGCTATAAGCTTGGACTTAGATAGTAGGAAAGAAAAAGTAGACCTAAAAAATTTTATAGAGGAAAATAAGATGAATGAGATTTTGGTAGTTAGTACTAAGGTGGCCAAAGAAGACAAGGATCCTGTAAACGACTACTTGGTTCCCCTTATATATTACAAGG
>CAZRYA010000050.1:0-6086 GCA_964604235.1 uncultured Tissierellaceae bacterium
CTCCTGGATAGTAAAATTTAATTATTTCTTCATAAGTAAATCCCTGTTTACCCATTTCCCTAGCTCCTTCTTGACTCATTCCAACTCCATGACCATATCCATGGCCTTTAAAAACTATACTCGTTCCCAAACTCCCACTATTGTTAGCAAGACTTCCTTGCCCACTCCTAGTTTTTTCACTGTATATAAAACTACCATCCTTGTCCATTACATAAAGTCCTTCAATATTTTTTTCAACACTTTTAGACCCATCATATACATAATAAGTTGAATTATTTACATTGGCTAGGGGACTGTCTACACCATCTATCGTAAATAAAGTACTTTTAAATTTAGTATTGCCTAAAATAGACCTAAGTTTTGTCCCTGTAATGACTTCACTCTTAAGAGAGCCTACCAGCTCCAAAGATTTAACTCTTTTTCCCCCACTAACTTCTAAAAGATTTATCTTATCCAAAGTTCCTATTTTAATTCCATTTTTTACAAGTGCTTCTTCTATTTCACCCTTAGATAGGATTAACTCCCAGTTACTACTATTACCTGTTAATGAATACGGGTCCTCCTTAGCTACTAAATAGGCTACTTCTCCCCCCCACACATCCTTGGCGCTTTCTATATAACCACCATTATTTGCATGAAATGTAGTATCTGCATAAGAATTGCCATAGTAGATTTTATAGTCTCTCGTTTCATCTACCAGAGCATTCATATTAGATTTCTCAACAGCCATTCCCCCATAAACCTGGCAATGGGTTGTATCACATAAGTCAAAACCATCTGCCTTATGTTTCCCCATATTTTTAAAGGCAAAAGTCCTACTAACTAGGGCTTGGGCCTTTATAGTTTCTTCTGGATAACTTGGAGAGATTTCTTTAGGCAAAACCCCATAAAGGTATTCATTAATATTAAGTCTATTAACTAGTTTAAGTTTACCCTTATTTACAAAGCGTAAGCTCCCCCTGTATTCACTTCCATCAAAGTAAATGTAACTTCCACCACTTATCATAAAGTCTTCAACTCTACCATTATATAATATATTATAGGCCTCATCAAATATATTTATGTCTCCACTAGTGTCGATGGATATAAATATGCTCCTATCAGTTAAGTTCATAAATTCCCTATCATTCTCATAAATAGTAAAGCCATAATCACTAGATATGCCTAAATTTGTCATATAGTTTATATTTTTAGAAATACCTATATCTATTAGGTCACTTTCTCCATATGATACGGCATTAAAATTTAATACTATTAGTAAAATAATTAAAAAACTCAATTTCTTTTTCATACTCAATCCCCTTTGAACTCTATATTAAAATGATCATAGGCCTTTTTGGTCAACACCCTGCCTCTTGGAGTTCTATTTAAAAAACCTATTTGTAGTAAATAAGGCTCATAAACATCTTCAATAGTAGTCCTCTCTTCACCACTGGCAGCAGCCAATGTATCAAGGCCTGCTGGCCCTCCTCCAAAATTTTCAATTAAAGTTAAAATTATCTTTCTATCCACCTTATCCAAGCCCAATTCGTCTATCTCCAAAATTTCTAATCCCTTTTTAGCCACCTCATGGGTTATTATTCCATCCTCCATAACTTGAGCATAATCTCTTACCCTTTTTAAAAGCCTATTGGCTATCCTAGGTGTTCCCCTTGACCTTCTTGCAATTTCAATAGCACCTTCAGCTTCTATTTCTACTCCTAAAATCCCTGCTGACCTAGTTACTATTTTTTGTAAATTTTCTATATCATATAACTCGAGATTTAACATTACTCCAAACCTATCCCTTAGGGGTGAAGTTAGCAAACCTGCCCTTGTAGTTGCACCAATTAAAGTAAACCTAGATAAGTCTAATCTTACAGACCTAGCCGAAGGTCCCTTACCTATAATTATGTCTAGGGCAAAGTCTTCCATTGCAGGATATAATATCTCTTCGACGGTCCTATTTATCCTATGTATTTCATCTATAAAGAGAACATCATCTTCTCCTAAATTGGTTAAAATACTGGCTAAATCTCCTGGTCTTTCTATTGCTGGACCTGAGGTTACCTTTATGTTTACACCCATTTCATTGGCAATGATATTTGCAAGAGTTGTCTTACCAAGGCCTGGTGGCCCATATAATAGAGCGTGGTCTAAGGGTTCATTCCTCCCCTTGGCTGCCTGTATAAAAATATTTAGTTTTTCCTTGGCCTTATCCTGACCTATATAGTCATCTATCCATTTTGGTCTTAGCCCAGAATCTCCTTCTAAATCTTCTTCATGGATATTCCTGCTTATTATTCTTTCTTCATCTAAATCCATTTATATCACCTATCATAATGTTTTTAATAAAACTTTTATTATATCCTCTGTTGTCATATCATCTGTATCTAATAACTTCAAACTCTTCTCCACTTCGTATCTTGTATATCCTAGTGACAATAGAGCTTCAACTGCCTCATCCCCATTATCATTTTTTACAAGTCCTACTTCTGTTGTATAGACAATACTGCTTTCATCTATCCTGTCTCTTAGTTCCAAAATAATTCTCTCTGCTGTTTTTTTCCCAATACCAGGAGCCTTACAAAGGGTTTCTTTGTCCTTAGCTACAATTGCAGCCTTTATAGTATTAGAATCTAAAGCTGATAAAATTGAAAGCCCTACCTTAGGTCCTATCCTAGACACTAGTATTAAAAGGTTAAACATATCCATTTCTTCCTTTGTTGTAAATCCATATAAGGAAATACTATCCTCTCTTGGAATTAACTCTGTATAGATAAGGACACTTCTATCTCCAATATTCAAATCCAACTTTGATTTAACTGAAGTAAATATCCTATAACCTATATTGTTGTTTTGTAAGATTATACTGTCATCTCTAAAATCAACTACATCTCCAATTATATATTCAAACAATAACTTCACCATCCAAATCTATTTCATTTTAAACTCCTCTTTAAACTTCAATGAACTTCCATGACAAATCGATACAGCTAGGGCATCGGCAACATCATCTGGCTTAGGTTTTTCCTTTAAATTTAGAAGTAACTTAACCATTTCCTGAACTTGGTTTTTGTCAGCCCTACCATATCCTACTACTGCCTGTTTTATTTGTAGTGGAGTATACTCATATATTTCTAGTCCACAATTTTTTGCAGCTAGAACTTGAACTCCCCTAGCTTGCCCTACCATAATGGCTGTTTTTACATTTTTCTATTAGCTTGATTAATTCATCATATATGTACTTTATCCTATCTGGAAATTCCATTTTGCTATCTGTAGTAATAGCACCATAATCTATGGCCCTACTTTTATTTCCAACACATTCTATTATGCTATAACCTACAATTGCTATTCCAGGGTCTATTCCTAATATTATCATCTGCTTCTCCCTTCAATTCAATACCTATAATTATAACATATTAGAAAATAAAAAACTAAGTTAGTTAACCAACTTAGTTTTTATATTTAAATTAATATTTCTCCTATGACTTAGTCACATCTCCAATTTTGAAACCAGCTGCTTCAAATTTGTTTATCAAATTGTCTACATCCTTAGTATCAACCCTTAATACTACTCTAATAATATCAAGAACCTTAGGATCTACAACTGCTAAATTTAAGATGTTTATATTCTCTTTCCTAATTATATCAGTTAGTTTAGAAAGCATCCCTGGTATATCATGCATATTTACAACTATTCTAGTTCCTTCACTTATACCAAATACTTCGTTAAAAGCATTAAATATAGCCTTATGAGTTACAATTCCTTCAAACTTATCGTGGCTGTTTAAAACTGCTAGAAAAGGTGTCCTAAGTTCCATTAGGTAATAAGATGCATCATCAATATTATCACCCTCATGAACTACCTTGTAATCATCTGTATATACAGATGATACCTTTTCGTTTTCTAAGAATTTTTCCTTATCAGTACAAGAGATTTCAAAATACTTTCTATAAATAGCCTCTTTCATTATATAACCTTTAAACTCATCATTTTCTATAACCGGTAGTGATAGGAAATGTCCTGAATCCATTTTGGATAAGGCTGAGCCCAATGATTCTTCTAAACTTACTACTGTTAAATTTTTTCTTGGTAACATATGATTTCTTACAAACATTATATCCCTCCTAAATTTATCTATATCGCTTAAGTACTCTATCATTCAAGCCATACCAGTATGATTCCTTGTAGAGCTTTAGACATTCTCTAAAAATGATTTTTTCAACTTCATCATAAATATAATTCAAATCTTCCATATTTAAAAATGAATCATCCTCATTTATATTGTACCCATTATCCATATAATTTATTATCATTTGCTTGTCTAAATAACTATTTAAGTCTCTAATTTTAGGTTTTATTAAATTATTACAATAATTTCTAACTAAATCTCCTATTGTAGAATATTCTTCTTCAGAACGGTCAATATCTGCATCTATACATTCTCTAATATTTCTTATCCTATCTTCTGTAAAATCAAAGTGGTATAAATATTTCCTATTACATAGGTCATTTACACAACAGCTGTTAATGGTTTCCTTCTCTAACTTATCTACCCAATATTTTCTACTATAACCTTTTTTATACCCTTCAATATAAATATATAACTCCAATCTGTTAATATCCTCATGGATTAGTTGACCTAAATTTAAGTTTATTAAGTCCTTCCCCACCTTGTCCTTTAAAACTCTAGAAAAATGTCTTTTTAGCTTAGGAAGAGATATATATTTTGGATGTATATTTTTTATATTGTCCTCTATATCATATAAGTTTAGTAATATATGTATAGAGTTAATATCATTATTGTATAAAAAATTATATTCTAATTTTTCATATATGTTATAAACGTCATTAGTCAATAACGCCACCAAAATACCTCCTTCCTTTTTTCATAAGTAGTATTAAACATTATACTATAAAAACTATAGTTTTTGTTCTACTATTTTATTTTTTATTAATTTTTGTTATTAAATCTATAAGGTCCTCATCGGTTATATCTTCATTTAATGTGTAAATTCCATACTTCATACTCTTTTCCAAGTCTTTATCTCTAACTAGTTTTTTAAATGCTTCCATGTCCTCAATAAGTTTTGTCTTCTCTATCTCGTCATATATTTCTTCAGAATTAAGGCCCTTTTCAATATTTAAAATTATTTCCTCTGGCTTAGCTTTGCCAATATCCCCTTCACTTTCCTTTATCTTTTCCCTATCTTCTTCAACTTTTTCCTTAGCCTTGTCCTGAGAAATAGTTTCCTTTAAGCTTACCATTCCTAAAGTTTTACTTCTTTCTATTATTTCTTGATCTGTAATAGGTTTGTATTCAATTTTAGGGTAGATATTATAAAAGATCGAACTTATAAATAGTCCAATTCCCAATCCTAAAACCAATAGTAATATACTTTTTTTATCCATCTATATCCCTCTCAAAAAGTGACTTCAATAAGCTATCCATTTCTTCTTTCCTCTTAGATGTTCCTTTTTCATCTATAAGCCAACGACCATCTTTATAAATTAGTAAATCTCCTTCTTTAAGCTTGTCTGGAAACTCCCATATCTTTCTCTCTTCAATTTTACCTTCTACCTCTATACTCACAATATCCGATTCAATTCTATCTACAATAGCTTTCATTTAATCACTCCTATGGTAAACAAATTTTATGGGGCTCATAACCTTCAGCCTTACTTTCTTTAAGGCTTTTGAAAAATATTTGATTCTTTTCTCCTGGTAGTGAATTACAAGTACTTAAATGTACTATCTTACTATTTTTATTACCTATATAGGTTAATCCTTCTAACTGGTCATCACTAAGACCCTCTTCAAACTCTTTAGGTCCCTCCACCACATTATTTATACTTATTTCTTTTCCATCATATTTAAGTTTAATTGTCCCTAATTCATCAGTTCTATATACTTTTGTATCCATTCCTTTTAGGGTTGCCAAAGTCTCCCTATGAGGATGACCATAAGTGTTATCTTTACCTAGGCTTATTATAGAATAGTCTGGGTCTACTGCTTTCATAAATTCCGGACTACTAGATGTACTACTTCCATGATGGCCCAACCTAAGTACACTGGACTTTAACTTATAACCTTCTTCCA
>CAZRYA010000050.1:6096-6791 GCA_964604235.1 uncultured Tissierellaceae bacterium
TTCCATAAGGTCTCTCTCAACCTCTAACTCTGCATCACCCATAATCATAAGTGAAAAGTCTTTATATATTAATCTTGTAACTATTGAAGTGTTATTTGTGTTGGAGTATTCCTTTCCAGGACTTATAATATAAAAAGATAGCTTATCTTCTTCTATTATATTTACTCCTGCCTTACCCTCCAAAACCTTTATATCCCTTTTTCTAAGCTCATTTAATAGTTCTTCAAATATTTTTGTATTGCTGGTCTTGTTTGGTAGGTAGACCTTATCTATAGAAAAATTTCGTATTATCTCTGGCAATCCACCTATATGGTCTTCGTGAGGATGAGTTCCTATTAAATAGTCTATTTTACTTATACCCAAACCCTTTAAATCCTTTACTAACTTTTCTCCTGATGCTTTGGTTCCACCATCTACAAGGGCCACTTCTCCATTGGGAAATTTTATAAGACTACTGTCCCCTTGGCCTACATCCATAAAATAAACCTCTAAATCTTTTTCCTTAACTTCAATTGGTAAACTCTTTTGAATAGTTTCATTACAACCTACTAAGGCAGTCATTAAAACAAATAAGCTCATTATAATAAAAAATATTCTCTTCTTCATAAATCCTCCTAATTAATTTAATTATATTATATCATTAATGGCAATTATTCCCAAGAAGGAAAATAAAAAACCTATTAGTATTAACTAAT
>CAZRYA010000050.1:6801-9949 GCA_964604235.1 uncultured Tissierellaceae bacterium
AAAATTCTAAAACTAATTGTCTTCTCAAGTCTATAGCATATTCTATTATAGTATCCATAACAAAATTCGTCAATTTCAAGTTCAAATTCAAGGCAAAGTTTAAATCATTTTCAAAACTTTCCTTAACTGAATACTCTTCTACTATATTTTCAATATACCTTACCACTTCATCCTTTAAATCATTAAACTCTATATCTCTGATGTCAATATCTTCTGTATATATTATATTTTCTTTAAAATCATGGTGCTTTGCATAGTCATTTAACCTTGACTCATACCTTATATGCTTTATCATACTATCTGTAAAAGTCCATCTTTTTGCATGGGGTACACAAGTAAAATCAGATATATAATGAGATATTACTCCTATCTTATTACTTAAAAGCTTAACAGTAATAGGATCCACTTTTCCATTTGATTCTAGAAATCGCCCTATATAAATTACCTTCACTATTTCTTTTGCTATATATTCAATGCTTTCATCTTGATAATGTCTTATTAATCTATATTTTGGTAAAATGTCTGGGGAAACTGACCCCCATAATAACTTTTTCTTATCTAGTTTTAACCCATATATATCTTCAACATTCCTGTGTATTTCATTTGCTATTATTTTATGTGAATCTGCAAATATATCAAACACACTCCTTTTTTCTACTTTATTTCTATCGTTAAATGTTATAACAATTTCTTTAAAAAGTCAACTTTATGAAAAAAACTTAAAATGTTTTTTATACAGTTCATAATCAGCCTGGCTAAATAGAACAAGACTAAGGTCTATTTTATAATTTTCATTTTTATCAAAATCATTTAGGGCTTCTGCTACTATTTCAACTGCTTCACCTATAGGATAACCATAAGCACCTGTGGAAATTGAAGGAAATCCAATAGAACTTAAGTTATATTCTTTTGCAAGTAGTAGAGAGTTATAATAGGCCCTATAAAGAAATTTTCTAGCCAGTTTATCTCCATCTTTATAAACAGGTCCCACTGTATGGATTACATAATTAGACCTTAAGTTACCTCCTGTAGTAATTACTGCCTCTCCAGTTGGGCAACCTCCTATCTTTTTACATTGATCCAGTATCTTCCCACCGCCTTTTTTATGAATAGCTCCATCTACTCCTCCTCCACCTAGTAGGCTATTATTAGCTGGATTAACTATAGCATCTATTTCCAGTTCTGTTATATCTCCATTAATTATATTTAATTTAATATTGTCATATATCATTTTATTCCTCCAAAGCTCCATTTATTACCTGCCAAATATTTTCCGTTTCAAATCCCTTTCTCCAAGATGCTACTCCTGCTAAATCATACTGATGAATTAGTTTTATCCTTTCACCTATAGACTTAGCATCTTCAGACCATATTTGATAATTAATGGTCCCATTGGTAACCTGTCCATGGAACTGTCTTGCATTTTCATCCCATTCTAAAGGGATTTTATTGTCTTCTATGAACTTATTAGCAGTTTCCATACCTAAGGCCCTAGATTTCATAACCCCATCTTCAGTGGTCCATAATCTCGTATAGAAAGGTACTGCTAAGATAAACTTCTCTTTGGGAATTAAATCTAATAACTGGTTAATATTATTTTCCACCCATGTATATTCAGCCACTGACCCTGCCACAGGACTACTTGCCCAATGTTGGTCATAACCCATATAAACCAAATAGTCTGATGTATCAGCCAATCTCTCCCTATCATAAAACTTAGACCAATTTTCACTAGTAGATTCTCCGGTAATATCTACAGATACTAACATACCCTCCTTTTTAAAGAGAGGATATAATTCCCTTACAAATTGAGTGAAATCGTCCTTGCTTTCCAAGTGAACATTTTCAAAGTCTATGTTTATTCCCTGATAACCATTTATCTTGTATATCTTTAATAAGTCATTAATTAAGTCTTCCCTCTTTTTACTACTACTCAATATATCCCTTGTTAAATCCGGATCAAAGCTATTGTCAACCAAGGCCCATACATCTATACCTAAGTTATTATATCTTCTCCTATATTCCGGATGAGATTTGTCCTCTATCCCATCGGCTTTTAGACTATAAAATGTAGGAGCTATTACATTTAAGCCTGGGATTTTTTTTATATCTTCTATCCTAGAAAACTTCCTATAAGTGTAGTCCCATGTTAAATTAATTTTTTTATCCATATTTATATCTATAATTTTATTTACTACATACTCATCTACTAAATCACCTAAATATTTTTTATCTAAATATCCCAAATTACCATCTTCTGTTCTCATATGAACATACTTATCTGTTTCATCATAAACCCTAATCTTTAAATTCCCACTTCCCTTTCTCTTTACCATAAATTTAGAAATTAAATTCGGTTTATTTTTTATAAGTATCCTATTCTTAGTCACATTATATTCTTTATAGTCCTTTAATCTAGTATTAACTGTGACTATATTTGTCTTATCCCAAAAATTCATGTCTATATTATAGTTGTTTAATAGTATGTCATAGGAAATCCAAATATCATCGTCTATTTTCAATAAGGCTAAAGGCAAATCCTTGGCCTGACTATTTTCAGTGTAGTAATTTTCATTTATCACATACCTATTTACATTTTCACCAGTTATTATTATCTTATTCTCATCAATATCATAAAATATATCTTTATCAATAAATTCTTTAACCGTCTTATAGGACAAGTATATATTTTCATCCATAATCTTAAGTCCATGGCTAACTTCAACATCATCTATCAGTAAAGTTAGTTCCTTAGAAAAACTTCCAAAGCCGTTGATTAAGATAAAGCCTAGCCCAATTGCCAATACGAGTAAAATTATAAACTTTAAAAACTTTTTCATTTTCTACCTCCAATTTTACAAGTTTATAAAATGAATATTCCCTTTTCCCTACAATCTTTCAGAATCTCTTCTGTCCAAGCAGATGCTTGAACCTGTCCTATATGCTCCTTTTCTAAAAAGAACATACATATTCTAGATTGACCAATTCCCCCACCTATAGTATAAGGTAAGTCTCCATTTAATAAACTTCTATGGTATTCTAACTTAATTCTATCCTCTGCACCTGCTTCTGTCAATTGCTTTGCAAGTCTATCTTCATCTACCCTTATCCATATATTGTACGTATATCCATCTGCATTGGTTGTTTT